>JAPKEK010000279.1 GCA_028822125.1 Pseudomonadales bacterium
ACGGCGGCGATCCCGAATTCATCGTCGTGACCGGTGGTTCAGCCGGCGGCCACTTGTCCTCACTGCTGACCCTGTCAGCTAATGATCCTGAATTCCAGCCCGGATTTGAACAGGTCGATACCCAGGTTCAGGGTTGTGTGCCATTTTATGGCGTCTACGATTTCACTGATGCAAAACAGCTTATGCCCAATCCGGGGCTAGAGGAAATACTGGAAAATTCTGTTATGAAGAAGTCGCTGGAAGATCACCAGGAAGCATACCTAAGCGCATCACCCATCAATCGCATAACCGACCAGGCACCTGCGTTCCTTATCATTCACGGTGACAAAGACTCCCTGGTACCGGTCACGATGGGCCGAGTCTTCGCCTCGGCGCTGCAGGAGATTTCTAATGAACCTGTTGCCTACGCCGAAATCAAAGGCGCCCAACACGCCTTTGACATATTCGCCTCACCCAGAAGCGAACACGTCAAACTGGGTATAGAACGCTTTCTTACCTGGCTGTATAGCCGTTACCTCAGACAGAAAAATTCTGCGTAGACAATTTCCCCGCTAGCAGACCGGCTCATCAACAATAAACAAATTGCAGCAACCTGCTTTTACACTGCAGGGTAATGGCGCATCAACCAGTATTAAAATATAGTCAGAGTACATCAACCACCGGGCAGCGTTCATGAATCAATCCTGGCAAATAGGCGACACTCGAATCACTAGAATCGAAGAACTCACCGGGCCGCTATTCGACCCAACCCAGTTCTTCCCTGATTACCAGGCAGAAGTCTTCGAAAAACATCGGCACTGGCTTTATCCCAACCACTGTGATGAAGCCAGTGGGCGCATCATCGCCAGCATGCATTCCTGGCTGATCCAAACGCCCCACCACAACATTCTGGTCGATGGTTGCATCGGTGATGACAAAGAGCGCATGCCGTATCGGAACTGGCATCGTATGCAGACGCCCTGGCTGGCCAATTTCACTGCTGCAGGGCTGGCACCTGAAGATATCGATTTTGTCCTGTGTACCCACCTGCACGTTGACCATGTGGGCTGGAATACCCGACTCATCGATGGTGAATGGGTCCCCACCTTCCCCAATGCCAGATACGTCATGTCAGCAGCGGAACTCCATTTCTGGCAGGAACAGCATGCCAGTGCTGCAGCCGATGATGCCTTTGCCAGCGTTAATAAACAGACTTTTGAGGACAGCGTGCAACCCATCCTGGGTCAGAGCCAGCTCATTATCAAGGATGAAGACCTTATCGGTGACCGCCTATTTATCGCCATTACTCCCGGGCATACCCCGGGCAGTGTGACACTTCGCTTGTCAACAGACCAAGACCGGGCATATTTCTGTGGAGATATCTGTCATCACCCCATTCAGGTATACGAACCGCACTGGAACAGCGCCTATTGCGAGCTCCCCGAACAGGCCATACATACGCGGCGGCAGTTACTTGAGACCTGCGCTTCGGAAAATGCGCTACTCATGCCCTCCCATTTCGGCCCCAGCCACGCAGGCCTGGTACAGCGCCGAGGCGAGGACTTTTCCTTTCTATGGGAAACATCGCAACTAGCCTAGTCTGCGGGTGCCTGCCAATCCGGAACCAGCAAACTGAAGAATTCGTTGAGCATGCGAAAGGTCAAACCCCAGACAACCTCTTTACCGACCTGATAGCCGGGAAACACAATTGAACGATTAAACTGCGGGAAGGTGCTCTGCGTTAACAGCTGCCGGTCCAGCATCCTGCCCAGGTCTCCCCAGAGGATTTCAGCAACCTCATAGTTGGTCTGTAACCCCTCAGGTTTTGTTTCCATGGCAAACACTTGAGGCACAACCAGCATATCCAGATTACCCCTCGGGTTGGCCTTTACAGGCGAAAAACTTCCTAAATAATGCCCCGTTCGGGCCAAATCAAGGCCTACTTCCTCCAGGGTTTCCCGCTCTGCAGTGACCCGCAGATCCTTATCCTCCGGCTCATAGTGACCACCCGGGAAAGCCATCTGCCCAGACCAGGGGTCACCCTTCTTCGTGGCCCGTAGAATAAACAGAGCCTGCGTATCTTGCTGGTGGGGCACCAGCACAATAGCTACTGCCGCGCGCCGCCCCGGGGCATTAAAATCGATAGTTAGATCTGGCTGCGCAGCAAGACAATCCTTAACGTACTCGGGCTGAAAAACTAACATCTAACTCCTTTGAGATCGCAAACCCATGAGCCGGCAAATCAATTCTAATGAAGGAACAGCCGTACCAGCCGGTTCAGCAGTATAAGTACTGTTAGAATAACACCAGGCTGGATCAACGAAACAATTTACGCGATCATCTACAACCTGTTTGTGTACCAGCACTGATTTCTTGGTCAGGTCACCCTATTACTTTTACAACAACGGATTGTTATATCATGAAGTCAGATCCAAGTCGGCTATATCATCACTTTATGCCCTGCAATCGAGATCCGGTCTGCTCATGGCTCATCCTGCTGCTAGCAGGGTTACTGGTTCACGGCTGTGCTGTGAATCCTGTAACCGGGAAAAACGAGCTATCGCTGGTCTCAGAGGCCAGTGAGATTCGGATAGGTGATAAACAGTATTTGCCAACGCAGCAGTCTCAGGGTGGCCTGTACAGCGTAGATGTGGGCCTGTCACAGTATGTCAATGAAGTTGGCAAGAGACTCGCCCAGGCCAGTGACCGACAGCTCCCTTATGAATTCGTTGTACTCAATGACAGTGTTGCCAACGCCTGGGCACTGCCCGGTGGTAAAATTGCAGTAACCCGGGGGCTGCTGCTCAGGCTAAGCAGCGAGGCGGAACTGGCGGCTGTGCTGGCGCATGAAATCGTTCATGCCGCTGCCCGGCATGGTGCCAAAACCATTGAACGGGGAACCCTCCTGCAGGGAGCCCTTATGGCGGCCTCAATGAGACTGGACAAAAACCAGGATCGCTACGGCAACATGATTATGGGTAGCGCACAACTGGGCGCACAACTGATCAGCCAGAGTTACAGTCGTTCCGCCGAACTCGAAGCTGATCAGTTTGGCATTCTCTACATGGCCCGCGCAGGTTATGACCCCAACGCAGCCGTCAGCCTGCAGGAAACCTTCGTTGTGTTATCTCAATCCCAAAAGCAAACCTGGTTGTCCGAGCTGTTTGCCAGTCACCCACCGTCACAGGAGAGAGTCAACCGAAACAAACAGACCGTCTTCGAGTTACAGAAAACGATCAGAGGTGATTTTGAAGTCGGGGCGGACCGTTATCAGAAAAAACTTACTTACCTGGCGTCCAAATCCGAAGCCTATCGGGCCTTCGATAAAGCCCGGCAAGCCATTCACCAGGGTGATCTGACGGCTGCAGATCAGCAAATTCGTACTGCAATCAGAGAGGAGCCGAAGGAGCCCAGGTTCTTCGGCCTGCAAGGTGAAATCGCTTATGAAAACAAGCAATACCTCAGCGCCATGGCGCATTACAAGACGGCCCTTAAAATAGACCCCAACTATTATGAATACTATCTGGGCAAGGGTCTGGTGCTGTTTAAGCTGGGCAGGAAACAAGCCGCGATATCGGATCTGAAAAAAAGCAATCAATTGCTCCCTAATGCCGTGGCAACCCATGCGCTGGGCGAGATCAGCCTGGAACAGGGCAATAAACAAGCTGCAAAGGAATACTTTAGAGCCGTCATGAAGGGATCTGGATCCCAGGCCGAAACGGCAAAGTTACAGTTTGTTAAGCTCGACATAACAGCAAACCCACAGGCTTATGTCGATATCCAGACCCTGGTCAGGGACCAGGAAATTATTCTGAAGGTGACTAACTCAACGCCGCTTGAAATAACGCAGATGTCCATTGTTATCAGCATCGAAAGCCAGGATGAATCACGCCAGAAAACAGTGTCTTTGCGTTATCTCAAAGGCTACCAGGACAAGTTATTGAAAACGGGTATACGACCCGTGCCATCAATACCCATCGCCATAGGAACCCGAATTAAGGCAATTCATCTATCATCCTAATCGGGCCGGATAAGGTCTCTAGCGCAGCAGTCTAGACTAATATCGCTGACCGAGACGCTAACCGCACTGAATGCCATATCCAAGTGCACGAGCAATTGCTATATTGTCATCAATGCAGGAACCTTTGCCACCCGATTCAGCCGAACAAGAGGGAGTAGCCGTCCGTCCTCCTTCCAGGTGGCGCAGCACCTTCGATGCCTTCAGCATACCCAACTACCGGTGGTTCTTTGCCGCACTGTGCGGCAACTTTGCTGCCATGAATATTCAGATGTTCATACGCGGCTGGCTGGTTTATGAAATTACCGGATCCTACGAGAAACTGGGCTGGATGACCGCAGCCGGCGGCCTGGTCGGTCTGGTTGCAGCACCCCTGGGTGGGGTCATTGCAGACAGGGTCAAACAGAAAAAATTCGTCCTCCAGATCAGCGGCATTGCCAATGCGTTGATTACCTTAGCCGTAGCCGTGCTCATTTCCATGGGAAAACTTGAGTTTATTCACCTCCTGGGCTCGTCCATTCTACAGGGCATCGTCATGAACGCTATGATGCCGGCCAGACAAGCCTTCACTAAAGATATTGTCGGCCTCAATAAACTGACCAATGCTATTGCCCTGAGTACTTCTGGTATGAACACAGCACGCCTGCTGCTACCCGGACTTGCCGGTGGCCTGGTGGCGGCCCTGGGCGGCGGCAACGGTAACATCGAACCGGCACAATGGGTTT
>JAPKEK010000280.1 GCA_028822125.1 Pseudomonadales bacterium
CCGGGCAGATAGCAGCGCAAGGCTGGCGATCCATAGGCGATGAACAGCAGGGCGTCCTGTTTGGACTTTCCAGAGATCCGCAGACAGGTGAGAGGGATTTGCCTGAATATTGCGCGCACTGGGTTGCCGGCTTGAGGGGTTTTCGCATCAGGTCTGGCTTGAGAAACTATAAATTGGTGCCGCGAGAAATGAGCTGGGACTCTCTTGGAAGAGATTGGCAGATCAGGTTTGTTTTGCCACCAGGTGCTTATGCAACCAGTGTCTTAAGGGAACTGGTACACGACGGGGAGTCGGGCAGTGGCTGCTAAAATAGATCTGTCCGGGGTTGGAATGACATCCCAGCGGACGCGTAATCGACTGACCGACAGATTAAGAGACAAAGGTATCAGCAATGAGGGCATACTCGACGTGATGGCCTCGACGCCCAGGCATCTGTTTGTAGACGAGGCGCTTGCGCACCGGGCTTACGAAGATACAGCACTTCCCATTGGTTACAGCCAGACCCTATCGCAGCCTTATATTGTTGCTAGAATGACCCAGGCAATCCTGTCTTTGGGTCGACCGAAGAACGTACTGGAGGTTGGTACAGGTTCAGGCTATCAGACGGTAATTCTGGCTCAGTTGATTGATGAGGTCTCGACCGTAGAAAGAATATCCGGCTTATTGGAAAAGGCAATCAGCAGATTCAGATTGCTGGGCTTGAGCCAGATCCGCTATAAACATGATGATGGTCAGTTAGGTTGGCCGGAAAAACAGCCTTTTGATGTCATCATGGTCACGGCATCACCGCGAGTGATTCCACAGGATCTGGTTGCTCAGCTCAGCCCCGGAGGTTGTATGGTGGTACCTGTAGGGACCCCGGGAAACCAGGAATTGACGCTGATACAGCGTGAAGAAAACGGGTTCAGGACCGAGGTATTGGAGAAGGTACGCTTTGTCCCTCTCCTGGGAGGTAAGCGTTGAAGTCGGTGAGGCAATGGTTCCAGGTTGCTTTACTTGGTTTGCTTATTGGTGCAGCAGAGAGTGTGCCGGGTGTTTCTGGTGGCACCGTCGCATTTATATCAGGATATTATGAAAGACTGTTAAGGGCTCTGGGACAACTCACACCTGGAAAACTGTGGCGGATGCTGCGCTCGAGTGATAGAAAGGCCTGGCAAGAAGCAGACGTAGGTTTCCTGTTAGTATTATTTTCGACAATGGGCCTGTCACTGGCGACGGTCGTAGAACTGATCAGGCGGGCTTTGTCGGAACATCCCATTGCGATCTGGTCATTGTTTTTCGGTATGGTGCTCGGTTCAGCTTTAGTCATGTTAAAACAAGTGGGAACGCCTAACCGGATTTATCTTATTTGCCTGTGTAGCGGATTGATGTGCGGTCATGCTCTGACACTGTTGCAGCCAGTTGAAATTGAAGCCTCTGCCTTTAAATATTTTGTTGCGGGTGCGGTTAGTATTTTTGCCTGGCTTTTACCGGGTATATCGGGCAGCTTCCTGCTCCTCCTGTTGGGGCTGTATGCAACAGTGTTGGAAGGGGTTAGTCTGCTGAAGTTTTCTGTATTGCTTCCAATTGCTCTGGGCGCTGTTTTGGGCCTGGTACTATTTTCTCAGTTTCTTACTGTCCTGTTTCAAAAAGCCCGTCCGGAATTGTTATCCGGGCTAGTTGGGTTGATGCTTGGCTCCTTATATAGATTGTGGCCGTGGCAGCGCATTACCGCTTACCAGCTGAGAGCCGATGGTTCATCGATACCGCTGGTGCAAGAACCTGTTATGCCCCACACTTATGAAATTCTGGGAGGGGTAAATCCGATGATCATGACAGCGCTGTTGATTGGGCTATTTGGTTTTGTTTTGGTCATCTTGTTGAATCGCCTGACAGAAATTGAACATGACTTCTTCTAGAAGGCCAGGCATCAACCTGCTATATAGTGTCGTGTTGCTATTGATTCTAGTGGCTTGCGATAGCCAGCCGGTGCGTGTGCCGGTTAGTCAAATCGGCGAGAGGGGGAAATACCATCAGGTGAGGCGTGGTGACACCTTGTATTCAATTGCCTGGAGATACGGTCAGGATTACCACGCTATAGCGAGATTGAATGGCATATCAAAGCCTTATACCATTTATGTCGGCCAGCGAGTCTGGCTTAGTCGGCAGCAGTCAAGGCCTAAATCCACAGGCAAGAGCAGGGTTGTCTCGAAAGCACGAACTTCAAAAAGGAATCAAGGTCTGGTTTACAAGAGTAAGCCTAAAGCTGCTCCGATAAAAACTTTTGTTGCCAGTCAGTTTAACTGGCAATGGCCGGTTCGCGGAAAAATCATTAAGCCATACTCGCTGACCGGAAAAGTAAATAAAGGTATTGATATTCAGAGCAAGCCCGGCACGGCCGTACACGCGTCAGCACCTGGCAAAGTTGTTTATGCAGGTGGTAACCTGAGGGGTTATGGTAAATTAGTTATTATAAAACATGATGAACATTTTCTAAGTGCATACGGTAATAATCGAAAATTAAGAGTGGCGGAAGATGATCAGGTTTCCCAGGGCCAGGTTATATCAGAAGTCGGGATGACGGAAGCAGATGTTGAGATGCTGCATTTCGAGATTCGTCGGGATGGCAAACCAGAAGATCCAGAAAAACATCTGCCGAAGTAGCAAAATTCCTGCCTGCTCTGGACCCGTAAATCACGGTGATTTACGGGTTGCCTGTGGTAAGCAGTTTTCACGCGGCGGCTGGGTTTTTAGCAGTCAGCTCATCGTTCCAGATATTCAATTTTACCGGTGACTTCCTCCCAGTCCTCGGCATCATCCAGAGGATCTTTCTTTTCGGTAATGTTGGGCCAAACCTCGCATAGTTCAGCATTGATTTCGAGAAATCCCATCTCGTTTTCCGGCAATTCATCTTCAGAAAAAATAGCATCAACAGGGCATTCCGGCTCACACAGGGCGCAATCTATACACTCATCAGGATGGATAACCAGGAAGTTAGGGCCTTCATAGAAGCAGTCAACCGGACAAACTTCAACACAGTCGGTATGTTTACATTTAATGCATGAATCGCTTACTACAAATGTCATTGCTGCTGTCCCTCTTCTCGTGTTTAAAAATGGTGATTAGCCGAGTACACGGTTATTTCTAATGGAGTTGTACCGAGGCATTTAAATTTGTCAGAAGTCCGCATTTTAGCAGCTTTTCTGTGGCATACAACTTATCCTTTCAGGATGCTTTGCTGTAACGAGTAGATAAGGTCAAGAGCGGCTTTTGGCGTGAGTTCATCCAGCTCTGTTTTCTTCAGGGTGGCGATTACCTGGCTCCATGCTGGATGCTCTTCTAGAAAAAGGTCTGATTGAAGGGGGTCTCCTATGTCGTGGACAACAGCCATTTCGCTGCTGATTTCATTGCGTTCTAGTTGTGCGAGTTTGTCCCTTGCTGTCCGAATTACCTTTGCTGGAATTCCCGCGAGTCTGGCGACTTGAATGCCGTAACTTTGACTGGCGGGTCCCGGTTGGACCGCATACAGGAAAATAATTCGATCCGCATGCTCTTTGGCTGTCATATGGACATTGCAGGTACCCGGTAGTAAGTCCGGTAAGGCGGTTAGTTCAAAATAGTGGGTGGCGAACAGGGTCATGGCTCTGAGTTTGTGGGCGATAAATTCGGCCGTTGCCCAGGCCAGAGACAGGCCATCAAAAGTGGACGTTCCCCGGCCAATTTCGTCGAGTAGCACCAGACTCCGCTGGGTTGCATTATTAAGAATGACGGCTGTTTCGGTCATCTCGACCATAAACGTGGAACGACCACTGGCCAGATCATCGGACGAGCCGATGCGTGTGAATATGCGATCCAGGTCACCGATTCTGGCTGACTCGGCAGGTACAAAAGAGCCTGTATGTGCCAGCAGTGCAATAATCGCGGACTGTCGCATAAAAGTGGATTTGCCCCCCATGTTGGGCCCAGTAATGATCAGTTGTCGGGTTTTATCATCTAATTGCACATCATTGGCGATAAAAGGGGTTTCGAGCATGTTTTCTACGACCAGATGGCGGCCTGCTTGTATCTCGATACTTGCGTCATCATGTAACTCTGGTCTATTGAGCTTGAGCGTAAGGGTGCGTTCTGCATGGCTGCATAAGACATCAAGTTGTGCCAGTGATTCAGCAAGTTTCTTCAGGCTTGAAAGATGCTCAAGAAGCCTGTTCATCAATTCGTCGTACAAACCCTTTTCCCTGGCCAGGGCTCTGCTCCTGCTGCTCAGGGCTTTATCTTCAAAAGTTTTTAGTTCGGGGGTGATGAATCGCTCAACATTTTTCAGCGTCTGTCGTCGAATATAATTAATCGGTGCAGCTTCTGCCTGCATTTTGCTGATCTCGATAAAGTAGCCATGCACTCTGTTGAAGCCTACTTTAAGAGAAGATAACCCGGTTTTGGCCTTTTCATCCTGTTCCAGTTTAACCAGGAATTCTGCCGCGTTTTCACTCATGCTGCGAAGTTCATCCAGTTCAGGATCATAACCTTCTTTGATAACGCCACCCTCCCTTATTACCATGGGGGGGTTATCATTGATAGCGTTAAGGAGCAGATCTGCTAGATCGGGTCTGGCAGCACTGCTGATTCTAATGTCTTCCAGCAGGCTGCTCTGGGTTGCGGTGAGCAGGTCTTCAATATCAGGAAGCGCAGTCAGCCCTGTCCTTAATTTGGTCAGGTCTCTGGGGCGGGCAGATTGCAGGGCAATTC
>JAPKEK010000281.1 GCA_028822125.1 Pseudomonadales bacterium
TGCCTTTTCATTATTGCTTGGTATAAACGGCTATCCAGCTAAGAGCGTTCGGAAGAATCTCTACAAACCCGGCCTTTTTCAGTTCCTTTAACGTCCAGTGGGAACGGTGGTCTTCGAAAGGGTTCGCTTCTACGTGCTGTTCAATAAAATCCTTAGGGGTAGATAATAGTGCATGTTTGTTGCAACGCTGTTTAATCAATTCAAGAAGATGTATTCCGTCAGGTTTTTCGAAATGTTCGAGAATGTCTATTGCAAGCACCATGTCATAGCCTCTCGACAATTCAGGTATTACTTGTAATGCGTCCCCTTCATGTATTTCATTATAGGAATAATCGTGAACCGGGGTGAGATAACCTGGATATGCTTCGACACCGTCTATAACAATGTCCCACTCAGATTTATCGCGCCGACGTGCTGAGTTGCCAGTTACTTCATAAAGATTAAAGTGTTCGAGATTGGTTCGGGCGAGAAACCCGTATTGGCCCATGCCAACCCCAATGTCCAATATGGACCTCGGTTGCTTGGATTCCAGGAAGCCAATAATAGTTGAAATTTGAGAACTATGACTGAAAGGCATGCTACATCTTAATCTTAATTGAATGTTTCCACGCTCAGATTTTCTCGCGAATCTGTTTGGATTAACAGGGTGAAACCTTATATTCGCTGAGTTAGTATTGAGGGGCGATGTATGCCTATCTTGTTTTGGATAAATAAACTATTGAAAAATAGTATATTTCTAATATTCAGAAGTCGCTATTAGTCTTTTGACTAGCCTGTTAAAATTAAAAAGCTTTGGGTAGCCCATCGTCAGCACCAATTTATTGCTTGTGACGCCTCCAGCAGATACATGAGTGAGGTAAAGTATGGCAATTTTGGGTAGATAACTTTGTGTATGGACGTTCCAGTGCGGACATAGATAGCAGGGCGATGCTACAAAGATCGTTGATAATTACTAGATAAGGTATACCAGATGAATTCCAAGGCGGATTTAATAGCCTTTACCTCAGATAAGCCTGCCTATCCGCAGTCCAAATCGAAATGGTTTGGAAAAGCCAGGAAAGATAAATTTCGTCTGGTATTTAGTTTCTATTCTCCAGATGGCTGCGAAATATCAATGCCCATCGCCAGCATGTCGGCCTACCTTAAGCGGGAATATCCCGATGTCGAACTGGTATTAGATCCGGTTCTGATCGCCAGCGATCCGGTAGGATATTCGCCAGAGAAATTCGCGCAGCGGATTGAAACTCATGATGCAGACCTGATTGCTTTTTCAATCATGAGCCCCCATTGGCCGCCCATGGAAGCTTATTTTGCTGAATTGAAACAAAAGCTACCTGATCTGCCTATCCTGATTGGAGGTTATCAGGCCATGCTTTCTCAGGAAGAGACCATTAGCAATCTCAATATCGATTATATCTGTGTTGGAGATGGCGAATACGCGATTGCAAATGCTATTGACCACCTGCGCGGGGCGAAAGAAGGACCAGCGGACGGAAACTGGGAAAAACTAAGTGATGGCTCGGTTTATGAAACCGATCCCCATCAAATCGGAGATATACAAGCGCTGCCTTTTCCGGATTACGATATCTTTGAAAAAGAGGATGGGTTTGATAGCGTCAATTCTTCAATTTTCGGGCCCAAAGGTGTTTTCGTACTTCCGGTAATGACTGGTCGAGGATGCCCCTACAGGTGTACCTATTGTTGTAATACACCGATCTTGGAAGGCTGGAAAACCAAGAAGACATTTTTAAGAAAGTATGATCCCGAAACAATGGTTGAGGAACTCATCCGGTTGCGGGACAAATATAATGTAGGCTATTTCGAATTCTGGGATGAACTTTTTTTGTCGAACCTGAAATTCGTTCGGGCATTTTTGGAGATATATAAGGAAAGACTTGGGCTACCATTTTCTATTAATTCCCGAGTGGAAGTAATGAGCGAAGAATTTTGCAACAACGTAGCAGAAGCTGGTTGCCACACCATCTGGTTCGGAATAGAAAGCGGTGATGAGGAATATCGCTCTAAGATGCTTGGGCGCAAAATGACCAATAAGCAGGTTATTGAAGCTGCAATTAATTGCAAGAAAGCGGGCATAAATCGCCTGACTTTCAATATAGTCGGCATGCCGCTTGAAACAGCCGCCAATATGCGCCGAACGCTAGAACTTAACCAAAAGATAAAACCGGAGTTTTTCTTTTTCTTTCCTTACATTCCGCTCAGAGGCACACCGTTATATAAGACGTCCCTACGGGAAGGGTTGCTTCAGGACCTTAAAAGAAACATTCACTACCTTTCATCATCAAACGATAAGGAATTCACCTTAAACCTGAAGGAACAACCAGAGTTGCTCAGCCAGGAAGAATACAGCAAAATTTGTTTCGAGATGCTTGCTTTCCAGGAAGCGAACAATCGGTTGAGTTATACGGATGGAGATTTTGAACAGGGAAGTGAACCTGCCCATGCTGACGTGCAGGATAAAAGCTTTGTATTGACGGAAGAAGCCTCAACTATAACCGCGAGCGTTAAAGAAAATGAATCTCCAGAAATGATTGCGCCTGCGGCTCCTATTCAACCGCACCGCTCAGTTCTTTCTGGGCTCGTGAATCTATTCAGATCCTAATCATTCTTCAAGGTTATCCTTAAGCGATAGCTGGCGTGGCGGGCTCTATTCCCGCTTGCTGGAAAATGTCCTTGTTCCCAATCTGATGGGCGTTCAACGAACAAGCCAGGCTATACTCGAACCCATTACCCAGGAAAAACGTTACAATATCAGTATCTCGTCAATGTGACATTGAATCTGATACGGAGAAATAACTATGACCAGCTTCAAGCGATTCATGCGTTGTTACCGGGTTAATTTACTGGTGGCTATGGGTACATTAACCATCATAAACCATGGTATTGCCCAGGTACCGATTATCCAACCAGGGGCCCCTGGACTACCCGGCCGGGTGATAAGTGCTGAAGAAGCGTCCAATCTCGCCAGCATTCAGTATTCGGTGGGGGACGTAATGTTTCTCCAAGGCATGATTTCACATCACGCCCAGGCTATGGAAATGTCGGTACTGGTTGAATCCCGAACCAACCGGGAGGGTCTGGAGCTATTAGCGCAGAGAATCAGCTTGTCTCAGGAAGACGAAATTTCCATGATGCAAGGCTGGTTACAGGATCGAGGTTTAGGTGTGCCTACCCTGGATGTTCACCATGCTGATGACTATGAACTAATGCCGGGCATGCTGACCGATGAGGAAATGGCGGAACTGGAAGCTGCTGAGGGTGCGGAATTCAATACCATGTTTCTTGAATTCATGATCGAACATCACCTTGGCGCCATCGAAATGGTGGAAAACTTACTGGATCAACAAGGCGCTGCGCAGGACCCTATACTTTATGAATTCACTTCCGATGTTACTTCGGACCAGGGCAGTGAAATTGAGCGTATGGACGCGATGCTTGCAGGATTTTCTCCTGATCCACGGGTAAATCTGGCTGCTGGTTTTCGCGACGCTGGTCAAGCTGCGCTCAATCTCCAGTTAGTCGCTTCTTTGCCAAAGCCTGCCGGTTTTTTCGATCCAGATAATCCTTCCGGATTACCCAATCGTCCTGAACGGGAAGAGACCTTGAACCCGGACAGCGAGAACGACCAAGTAGCTGATGAACAGGAATTATCTGCTGACGACACTAACAGCGCGCTTGCTGAAACAACGGCCGAGGAAGAGGAAGAGGAAGATGAAAATGCGGATCCACGGCCCTCCTTGCTGCGCTTTTCAAATACTGAAATCCTTTTCAGTGGAAATTTCCTTGTTACCGGCAACTATCATGGATTCAATATGTACGATATCGATAACCCACGGGCCCCTGAATTGCTGAGTTCGGTAGTTTGTCCGGGAGGTCAGGGTGACCTGTCGTTGGTAGGAAATTTACTCATTATGTCGGTACAGGAAGCTCGGGGCCGCCTGGATTGCGGGCTTCAGGGTGTAGCGGAACCCACCAGTCAGGAGCGTATTCGCGGAATTCGAATATTTGATGTCAGTGACTTCCGCATGCCGGTCCAAGTCGGTGCGGTACAGACTTGCCGAGGGTCGCACACGCATACAGTGGTGTCGAACCAGGATGAAGAAGACTATGTTTACGTATACGTATCAGGAACCAGTCCGGTTCGAGATGATGAGGAACTGGAGGGTTGTTCCGATGATTCACCTTTCGAAGATGAAGATAGTGCCTTATTTCGTATCGAAGTCATTCAAATCCCGATAGATAACCCCCAGGACGCCAGAATAGTAAATCGACCATTCATATTCTCTGATCCTGAAACCGGTGTTTTAGCTGGACTCTGGGAAGGTGGGGACCATGGGCCTGACACGCAGCGAACTAGTCAAACCAACCAGTGTCACGACATCACCACTTTCCCGGAAATTGGCCTAGCGGCCGGAGCCTGTTCCGGCAACGGCATCTTGCTCGACATTTCTGATCCGACCAACCCGGTAAGACTGGATCAGGTGATCGATCCAGGATTTGCTTATTGGCACTCGGCGACCTTCAACAATGATGGTTCCAAGGTGATCTTCACAGATGAGTGGGGCGGTGGCGGACGACCTCGTTGTCGAGCTCAGGACCCACTCGATTGGGGAGCTGATGCCTTCTATGACATCATTGATGGCAAGCTTCAGTTCCGCAGCCATTACAAAATGTCTGCCCCGCAAACTGAATCGGAAAACTG
>JAPKEK010000282.1 GCA_028822125.1 Pseudomonadales bacterium
CTGACGAATCGAGTAATCCGATCGTTAACCACAGCCATGGTAAACAAAGCTGCCGCGCCTTCTTTGGTCTGCATGCCTCCAGATGAAATGAAGCAAACTACCGGCAGACGATGAGATGCACATTCAACCAGCAACTTACAAAATCGAACACAATCCGAATTATCGATACTCCCTGCCTGGAAATCGACATTAGACATCACCAGTCCAACCCTATAGCTCGATTCCGTGGTATTAAAATCTCCAATACCTGTGATCAGACCATGGGGTCGAATACCATTCTTCAGAGCAGCTTCGATTGAAGGTCTGAATGTTGGAAATGAAACAGGGTTGGCAGACATCAGATGGGCGCTGGTTTCTTCAAAATTTGAGACATAGCGCTCAAGCAGTGTCTCAAAACGGGTTCTCTTGGAGCGTTTCTCCCGCGTCAGCAGTTCATTAAACAGCAGATCCCGATAGGCAATGGTCAGGCGATTCCAGAAGTCTTTTCGCCTGCCAATCCGAGCCGGTTCAAGCTTACCGTGATAGGGCCTGCTATGGCGCCGGGCATTGTGGAAATCAGGCAGAACCTTTTCAAAAACATGACTTATAACCACGAAAAGCGTATCGGATTTGTCCTTATGAACAACCCTCATCCATTCCTCCACCGCTTTGAGAAATGTACTGCCACCAGAGTAATGGCCAAGCTGTTCAATCCAGATCGCAAATTCATTGTTGGCTTCTTCTGCCTCGATATCACCAAACAGTGGCATCTGGACAACCTGCGAAACCGCCTGCGCCAGTAATTTTTCTATTAATTCTCCGGATAGATGACGTGAATCATGCGCTTCCTGCGCTATGGCAACCAACTCGCTCAGCAGGACATCATAGGTTGTTGAAAAAACCACCAGATTCCGGCATTCCTGAAGAAAATGGACTTTGATATCCTTATCCAGCAGAACGTCAAGGATCGTTAAATTCTGATCCGAATTTTCACGGCCTTCGCCCGAGGCTCTATGGATATGTGTCCAGAGTGAATCTTCCAGCAACCGACGATTCAAAGGGATCATCGACTTGGCGGAATCCTTGTTCTTGAGCAAGGTCTGAGTCTGCGGTGAAAGGCTGATTCCAGCGAAGCGATGTTCCTCAAAAAGAACCGCTTCTTCGAGAATCAAATTGAGCTCAGAAGCAAGTCGAACTCTGAGAAAATCAGGCTTTTTCTGTTCGATGAAAGCCGGGTCAAACAATTTTCGACCATCAAAACTAAACAGGGATTTCAAGTGGCGCACAAAAGGCTCGTCACACTCTGACATCGACACAAGTAATATCTTTACGTCTTTAATTTCCTGCGTTGCCAATAGATAAATACTGGACTCATATTCGTTCAGATGCTCTATCAGCGCTAGCAGGTTGTCTTGAGCATTACCCTTCCAACGGTTAAACAGATGCAAACCAGCGACCATGCATAGCTCCTGACGCGCCTTTTCAAAGTTTGTTTCCGGTTCTCCAAAAATCAGTTTTCTCAAAGTACCCTGGTCGTCACCCAGGCGCGCTCTCTTTTCAACGAAGCTCTTCCATACCTTATTGAGATTATCGTCATATAGCACCTTATCCGGATCCTGGAACCAGTTTAAAAAGGCGCCTCGCCTTTCTCTGTGCACTCTCTGGGCCAACTCACCAGCCGGGATTTCTACGCTAGCCAGGCGACCATACTGGGTCGTCGTCGTTGCTTTAATCCGACTGCGCAATCCCAAATAGCGCAGATACCGATAGGCCACCCCAAAAACATTGGGATATTCTGTAGGTGACGTCCGCAGTTTCAAACTGGAACTGGCGTTGACGGCGGCAAGATACTCAGAGACGTTAAGATAACGATTAATATTTCTGTGGTAGTGATCCAGTATTTCAGGATGTTCCCCGACAAACTGCCGAGCACCCTCTTCGATTGAAGAAATAGCCGCAACAATGACTTCTCTCAGATTATGAATAGTTTCGGTTTCACCCGGATCATAATCAACAATGCCATCTATATTTCCCTGGCGGTATAATTCAAATGACGAAACACCAACAAACTTGGCACATTCCTGCCAGGACAGGTTATACCGCCTGACCAGATTAGCCAGGCTGCGCGGATGAATAGTATTGAACACGCCCGTGCGCAAACTCAGCAGTAAATTGCTGGCGGCAAGGGGAATCGCGCCACCTGAATACCCCTGGCCAAGAATTATCCCTACGGTAGGCACGTCAACATTACACAATTCTGCAATCAAACGAGAAATTGAATGCGCCTGATTGGCAGCATTAGCCTGTTCGTAGGGATCCGCACCTGGCGTATCCATTAAAGTCACAATGGGCAAAGACCTGATAGCAAAACCAATCGCTCTATCTGCTGCCGCCTGGTGGTGCTCCGGCCCCCAGACACCGCTGGAATAGGCCCGATCCTGGGCAATTATGCCAATGCTTCGTGGCCTCCCATCAAATGAAAACTCTATCTCACAGGCAAAATAAGGCCCCATACTTTCTTCATTACTAATCGGCAAATTCAAATTTTCGATGATCTGCCGTGCGCCCGGTCGCGTTGATTCCTCGCTAGGTAATACCGTGGCTGCTATATATTCATCCACCTCCATGGTCTGGAGTTTCTGCAACTGAATATTGATCTCCTGTTCAGACAACAGGCCTTTAACAAGCGAAGCAGGCCCTTTCCTTGGAAACAGCGAAAAATCCTCCGAAAGGGTTTCTGCATTCAGATAAAGTTGATCAATTGATCCCTGCTTCTGTGCCATATCTTTGTGAAATCCTTTGGTTTCAGCTTGAAAGCATGACTAAACTGGGTGCTTCGACAACCATTTCCAGCAATTAGTTCCACTGCGGGGTCTAAAATCAATGACCCGCCAATAGCCGGTTTTTGTAGTGCTTCGATCGAGCAAACAAGCGTACTGTATGACCTGATCGGATGCAATGAATGCTTGTGATAGACCGCCCGGTCAGTTTCCCACAAACGTTGCAATACCTGAGCCGGGGCTGGCGCAATTCCATACCATGGCGAGACAGGTCAGGTTTCGATCACGGGTATTTTCCCAATCCTGGCCTGCCATTGCTTTGGGCCTGTCGAGTGAACCGAATTCCCCAGGTAATCGACCGCCACAGTAACTGGCATATCCTCGACTTCAAATTCGTGGATGGCTTCCATGCCCAACTCTGGAAAGGCGACCACCCGTGATGCCTTAATAGCCTTGGATACCAGAAAAGCAGCACCGCCAACGGCCATAAGATAGACAGCGCCATGTCGCCTTATCGCGTCAATGGCGACAGGGCCGCGTTCAGCCTTGCCAATCATGCCTAGCAACCCTGTTTCCGCCAGCATCAATTCTGTAAAACTATCCATTCTGGTAGCAGTCGTTGGTCCTGCCGGACCGACAATTTCCCCTGGCACCGCATCAACCGGGCCAACGTAATAAATAAAGCGACCCTTGAGGTCCACACCCGATGGCAAAGACTGGCCCGCTTCATACAAATCTCGTATCTTCTTATGAGCCGCATCTCGACCGGTCAGCATCTTGCCTCTTAATAGCAGGGTTTCACCTGGCTTGAAGGTGGCAATTTCAGCTCGCGTTATTGTATCAAGATCAACCCGTCGGGAATTCGGTCCTGCTATCCAGGTAATGTCAGGCCAGTCGTTCAGGTCAGGCACAGGCAGATCTGCAACGCCACTACCATCAAGGGTAAAATGAACATGCCGAGTAGCCGCGCAATTAGGGATCATGGCTACTGGCAGGTTAGCAGCATGCGTAGGGTAATCGAGGATTTTTACATCAAGGACAGTGGTCAACCCGCCCAGGCCCTGTGCTCCAATACCCAGACTGTTGACCTTTTCGAAGATCTCCAGCCTCAACTCTTCCAGACGGTTCATTGGACCTCTATCGATAAGGTCCTGTATATCAATGCTATCCATCAGTGATCGTTTTGCCATTAACATGGCCTTTTCAGCGGTTCCACCTATGCCAATACCAAGCATGCCCGGCGGGCACCAACCAGCCCCCATTGATGGAACCGTATCGACAACCCAGTCAACAATACTATCCGCCGGGTTCAGCATTACCAGCCGAGACTTGGCTTCAGACCCCCCGCCTTTGGCAGCAACTCTGACTTCAACCTTGTTTCCAGGTACCAATTCAGTATGAATCACCGCTGGCGTATTATCCTCGGTGTTTATTCTTCGACCAGCAGGATCAGCCAAGATAGAGGCGCGAAGCACATTGTCTGGTAACTGGTAAGCTGCTCTGACACCGGCATTGATCATATCCTCCAGGGACATATCAGTTTCAAATCGGACATTCATGCCAACAGAAATAAACACATTGACTATACCGGTGTCCTGGCAGATGGGTCGCTTTCCCTCTGCACACATACGAGAATTGACTAAGATCTGAGCCATGGCATCTTTTGCCGCAGCTGACTGCTCTGCCTGATAAGCATCCCCCATCGCACGGATAAAATCTGGCGGGTGGTAATAAGAGATGTACTGCAAAGCATCCTGAATACTCTGAATGAGATCATGCTTTTCAATGACTGTCACGGACAGGTTGGCCAAGTTAGTCTCTCCTGAAAACCGGTCTCAAGAATACATCAAACGAGTTAATGCCTCTGCCACACAAACCGGTTTATCGGTCCCCTCCCTCTCAATGGTCACTTCTTTTTTAATTTGGATGGTATTTGCTGCCTT
>JAPKEK010000283.1 GCA_028822125.1 Pseudomonadales bacterium
GCTGCCTGGCTCTGATTGATGAGATGGGCGCCCTGATTAGCGGGTTATACAGGAAAAGGGAGGGCTTATGAGTGTTCTTGGCTATACCGGATATGCGTTGAATCAGTCTCCGGACTCGAAGAATGAGATACATGGTGATCGAATTGCCAAGGATTATGGGTTTCAGGGTGGTTTAGTCCCAGGCGTTACCTTGACCGCGTACCTGGCTCAGCCAGCTATTCAGGCCTGGGGCGAAGACTGGCTTGAAACGGGAACGGCCCATATCGCGGTACGGGCGCCTATCTATGATAAGGAAAACTTCAGGGTAGAGATCACTCACCAGAATGAAACCCAGTACACAGCAGAGCTGATAAATTCATCAGATAAAGTCTGCGCGACAGCAGAAGTTGCTCTGGATAAAGGCCCCTGCATCGCCCCGGTCATGCGCAATGATCCCATCGCTGAAGCTGACTACCAACCGCCTGAAGCAAGCAGCGAATGGTTTGAGCAACTTCGAATCCGGGGTTGTTATGCTTTTAGATACCACTGGCAGCAAGATCACAGGATGGCTAAATATTTCGAAGATATAGAGCAGATGCCAGAACTCCTTCGCTCGTCAGATAGACAATCCTCAAAATCTGCAATGGCTCGACCGGGATTTGCAAATATGTCTTTTATCCTGGGTTGTGCAAACTGGATATTCGGTGGTAATGCGGCAATGAACCCCTGGGTGCATCTTGAAACAAAATCCAAGAATTATCAAGCCATTGCCCCAGCAACGAGGGTGGTTGTAGAGATGCAGGTACTTGATGACTTTTCTAAAAAAGGTCATCAGTTCTGTGATGTTAATGTGGTCATTTTTGATGAGCAGACCGGCTGCTGCTTGGCGGAGACCTTTCAACGGGCAATCTACCGGCTCAGGGGATTTTAGGCGATTACAGTCTTGTCATTAAGTTGCCTATTTCTTCAAGTCGATTTTGGATCTTATCGGGCTTCTGGCTTCCCAGGTGCAAGATCAATCTGTCTACACCCAGGTCCTGGTACGCGAGTACGGCATCTTCACTTAATTGATAAGGTGGCGTTATGATAAACTCAATGTCCTGTAATTTCCGATCCTGCTTTTCAAGAGCCTGGCTGAGCTGTACTTGCATAGCCCTGGTCTGTTCGAGATTCAGCTGAAACCCGTACCAGCCATCGCCATACTTAGCCGCACGATTAAATCCTGCTGCCGTGTGGCCGCCGATAATGACGGGTATACCGCCAGCCTGAACAGGTTTAGGGTCCATTCTGCAGGCGGGTAAGTTGAAGTGTTTGCCAGAATATTCTGCCAAGGGTTCGGTCCACAGTTCCTGTAGAACATCAAGAAATTCATCACAGCGGGCACCTCGGTTTTCAAACGTGTAACCGCAGGCTTCAACTTCTTCCTTGCACCATCCTACGCCAACACCAAAATCGATGCGGCCGCTGCTTAGCCAGTCAAGGGTTGCAAATTCCTTAGCCGTATAGACAGGGTTTCTTTGTGGTAATAAGGTGATACCAGTGCCAAACCGAAGGTTTTTGGTGCAACCCGCCAGAAAGCTAAATGTAGAGATCGTATCGAGCATTCCACCGCCTTCGGGAACTGGAATCTTACCGTCCCTGCTGCCGGGATAAGGATTAACCATTTTATCGAAGAGGACGACATGCTCGCCCATCCACAGTGAGTCAATACCCATCTGCTCAATTTGTCGTGCAAACTCAGTGATCATATCCGGCGTTGCAATAGGTGACATAAATGTTGCGAAGATACCGATTTTCATCATATTCCCCCTGTCCAGTGGTTTGATATATCGAAGAAAAGTTAGCTCAAAATCTAATTTTGGAATCTGTACAAAGATACCAGTGCACCGGCTGTGAGGGAAGACCAGGCCAGTGTTGTCCAGTTTTGCTGCTTCACGGACAGGCTGGTACAGTACAGTTACAACGACAACAACGTAAACGGTAGATTGTTACGCGAATCTATAGGTGGATAATTTATAGGGCTAAGGAGCCGATATGGCAATTCAAAATATTTTCGAAGAAACAGAGAGACTCAAAGCTGATATTGACAATTTGAGTGTGGCTGAATTAAAAAAGGAAATGGCTGATAACGAGGATCTGCTGCTTCTGGATATTCGAGAAATTCAGGAACAGGTTGATCTCGGCACGATCCCGGGTGCTATTCACTGCGCCAGGGGTATGATGGAGTTCTGGGCGAGCCCGGCCAGTCCGTATTATCGAGACTATTTCCAGCAGGATCGCAGAACCGTGGTTTTTTGCGCTGGTGGTGGGCGAAGTGTTTTAGCCGTGAAATCACTGCAGGCCATGGGTTTTGAAAATGTCGCTCATCTGGAAGCTGGTTTTTCCGGATGGCAGAAGAGTCAGGAAGAAGTTCAGGACACCAGTCAGACCAGTCGCTGGATCCGACGGCCAAAACCCTAATGGAGAAGGCGTTAACCAGCGTTGCAGGTTGACAGGATTTAAGGAAATGTAACTGATGAATTCTAGCCGGGAAAGTGATCTGAAAATGGCAGCGCATTTTAGAAAAACCAGAACCATTGCAATCGTAGGCATGTCTTCTGATCCCGCTCGAGCTAGCCATGGTGTGGGCAAATACCTTGCGCCTTATTACAAAATCATCCCGGTTAACCCGGATTGCCGGGCAATCCTGGGTTATCCCTGTTATCCATCGATCAGCGCTATTCCAGAACCTATAGATTTTATTAATATTTTTCAGAGAAGTGAGCGAGTTATTTTATTTGTCGAAGAGGCCAGGGCGAAGAAACCGGCTGTTTTCTGGATGCAGTTGGGTATTCGCAGCCCTGTGGCCAGGCAGGCGCTGGAAGAGGCAGATATTACGGTCGTGGAAAATCAATGTACAAAAATCGAGCATGCACGTCTAAATAGAATGGGGTTACTGCAAACAAAATAGATACTGTTTACCAGAATCAGTATTCAGGGGGATAATATGCCGGTACCTGTTGAATTTAAGCCGGCTCATATCAAACAGCAGGCATCGACTGGCGACGGAATTTATAGTGAATTTCTGCACTCGAGAGAACCGTTTCAGTCCTTGTATTCAAAAAATCCTTGGTTGATCGCACCGGATATCAGATAACCTCTCGGGTCGGGAAAGGCACATAATTGGGAAACCACACTGGCTCGTAACCATGCATAGTGGAAAGTCTATGAACTTCCCAAGCCGGCCCGGGAAATTGCGCGATTGCGTTCTGACCTTGTCCAGTGCTGTTTTTGTCTGATAAAGGATGGTTTTCCCGGCAACAGCGAGACGTTTTCCTTGACCGCTTGCTGGATCAAGCAGAAGCAGAAATGCTTGCGGGCGTTGCGCAGATAACACCGCCTGGCCAGTATGTTAATTCCCTGATCAATAAAGGCACCTGCTTCGCGTTTTGTATTGAGCAGCATCCTGATGCAGTTCAGGCAGGTCCGTTAATAGAACAGATGCTAAATGAAATCCTTGGCGAAGGCTGGATATGTCATAGTTTCCTGGCTAATGGTGCTGATTCAAGCGGTTATCCTCAGGGCTTGCAGTTTGATCAGGGACCTTTGCTGCCATGGCAGGCCGTTGCGGCTCCAGTGCTGGTCAATACCATGTTTATTCTGCAGGATATAGATGATAGTAATGGCGGTACTTTGGTGATCCCAGGGAGCCACCAAGTACTAGCACAGACCGGTTCGGGAGGCGCGATAGGCGAACTGCCATCGGCCATTAATCTGGAAGGGCCTGCGGGTACTATTATGCTATTTGACGGACGCTTGCTGCATGGTACAGGATTAAATCGTACGATAGGCAAACGTTTCGTGGCAACAATGAGTAACATTGAGTCCTGGATGCGACAGCAGGGAAATTGGGTCGTCTCGGTACACCCTGAAGTACTCAGATGGTCCAGTCCCAAGTTGTTGCATAGACTTGGCCTGTGCGCCCTGATTTAGGGCGCCACCGCTGCAGGTTTAGGGCTCGCTGCCAACGGTCGGGTTGATGCTTGTTGGGCAAACATAAAATCCTTCCGAGCCGCTTTGGATGAGGGTAATTGTGTTCGTGTTGGAGAATTGACGGCTGATTAACCGTTGGAAAAACTGAACCAGAACTTTACCATTAAGCGTGCGAGACAAATGGCGCGCCGGTTTGGTATTGAGTAACGAGGGTTGAATTGACTGTCCACACAAGCTGGCTTGCCTGGGGCCTAGAATGATGACCCAACCCAGCCTCAATTGCGATTGAGCAGTCATTTGTTGGGACATCAGTTATTGCAAATAATTTAACAGTTAAGGATTTTACGATGATAAGAATTCTAGCAACAAGGGTTCCCCAGTTTATTCTAGCGGGCTTGTTGGTTGTTCCAGTATTCGCAGATACGCTTTATTCCGGCGGAACTGTTTACACCATGGATCCAAGTAACACAATTACCCGATCACTTTGTACAAGCGCTGATCGCATTGTCAGCCTTGAGGATTGCCAGGTCACATCAGTCGTTGATCTGGCAGGCGCCACTGTCATTCCGGGATTTATCGAAAGCCATGGGCATCTCATGTCTTTGGGATTCGCTAAATTACGTTTGGATCTCAATTCGGCCAGAAATCTGGATGAATTGGTCGCCAGTGTTGCAAGGGCAGTTGATTCGGCAGAACCGGGCGAATGGATATTGG
>JAPKEK010000284.1 GCA_028822125.1 Pseudomonadales bacterium
CTGATCAAAGTCCAGACCTTCTCAATAGGGGATACGATGGCACCCAGAGCAACCTGTTCAAGCTAGGACCAGCACCTGCCCGGCAACGACTTGACCAGAAGGTGAAGCCAACAACAAGCAATAGTCTGTCTCTCTTGGCACGACATAAGAACCAGACAAACTGGAAATAAGCAGTTTGCCAAATCAACTTCCTGGCCAGACACTCTCCTGCGCACTCTAGCTGACCCAAAGATTTACCCCTGAAATGAACTGGTATGTTAATACTTCCATGCCAACACAATAGCAGGGCAAGCCTGGACTCGCCAACACAGCGGACCATGACACTGGCGCCCTTCCAGACTAGTTTAGTGAGACTGGTCCAGGCCTTAATTTCTGGCTTAACAAACCTTTGCGTTCACACTCCCAACCAACAACAACGATTCGGACTATTATCAGCTGAGTCGGCGCTTCACCTCTGGTACCACCTGCTGAAACAGCGTTGCCAGGCTATCACTCATCTGATTGGCCCTTAAACCGGGCGGCATGGCCATGGAGACTATATCGGTAATACCAAAGTCGGCGATAAAGCAAAGCAGCTCCGCCACGCAATGTTCTACATCACCGACTATCCAGGTTTGCGGGACCGGTTCACCCGCCTTGCCAAAGCCTTCACCACTTTCCTTAAAAAACCGCCGGTACAAAGCCATCCGATAACGCTCGGCCTCTCTGATCTGCTGCCAGTCGCTTTCGGGCTCGTTAGTCACCAGAATACTGCGTATAATGCCCACTCTATGTGCCTGGGTTGACCGGCCTGCGTTATTGACAGCATCAACCCACGGGTCATAGGAGGCTTCGCGCAAGCCTTGCGGCAGGAAATTCGTTTTATAACGGGCTGCTCGCAAAGCGCCTGCTTCTGACATGGCGGCAATCCACAGCGGTGGCCCGCCGGGCTGTACATAACCCGGCTTAATCTGAACATCCCTGAATTGGTAGCGCTTGCCGGAATAACTGAATTTTTCTCCTGACAAGCAATGCTGTAATACCTCAATACCCTCATTCATGAAAGAAACTCTTCGACTTACCGGCATCCCAAAACCTGCGAACTCGTGCGGGGCATAGCCCATGCCCAATCCCAGCTCAACTCTTCCCTGAGTCAGGTTATCCAGCACGGCCAGGTCTTCAGCCAGGCGTATCGGGTGATTAAAGGGCATCAGGCAGATATCTGTACCAAAACAGACATTAGCGGTCACTGATGACAAGGCACCAGCAACGGGTACCCAGCTTGGTAGATAGCCATCTTCGATGAAATGATGCTCTGTAAACCAGACAAGATCCGCACCAATATCATCGAGCCATTTAACCTGTTCTATTATTTCCTGGTAAAAATCCGGATTGGAGACACCGGAATCAGGCGGATTCCTGAAATCGTAACAAACTCCCACACGCAGATCTGGCATCACATTCTCCTGGAGTAATCTGAATTCTAGGCTAACACAGCACATTATCTGATACTGTAACCACTAAGGTCCGCAGGAAGTACGTTCAAAAAGCCTGATCAATCAGCCGGTAGCAGCGTGAATTCTGCTGATAAAACCGTCAATGGCTCGCTTTGTGTTGACCTTTATATCGTCGAGGAGCACATAAATCACGGGTAGAAGAACCAGAGTAATCAAAGTTGAAAAGATCAACCCGCCCATGATGGTACGTGCCATAGGCAGATAGCTCGGGCCCATGCCGCCAACTCTTATATCGCCCAGCGCTAAAGGTAATAGCCCCGCTACAGTGGTGCATGTGGTCATTAGAATCGGCCTTAGCCGGTGCCTGCCACTTTCCAGGATAGCCTGCAGTCGGTCCATCCCGGAACGCCGTAACTGCATGATACGATTGAGTAGGACTATACCGTTATTCACCACAATTCCTGCCAACAGTAACATCCCCGTTAACGCCATGGATGTAAAAGTCGTACCAGTTAGATAGAGGAACCAGAACGCACCCACAACGGAAAATAGAATTGAAAACAGCACGGCTATGGGGAATAAAACAGATTCAAACAGCGCCGCAATCAACATGTAGATCAGTAGAATGGCAAAGATCGTGTTAATCAGCATTTCTTCGAGCATTTCGTCATCACGATCGAATTCCTTACCCATTTCCCAGCGGTAGCCCGCTGGCAGACTAAATCGCTCCATAATGGTTTCCACCAGAGCACCAGCCTCAGGAGGCGTAATTTCATCCAGGCCGAATTTAACATTGACCGTGGTTTCACGATTATCCCGTTTAATCAATCTTAACGAACTCTGAATTTCCAGATCTGCAACGGTTTTTAAGGGTACGGTACCGCCTTCGCTTAGGAAAAGTGGCGTATTCTGCAAATCGTTAAGATCTTTTTCCTGCCAGCGCCCCATTCCCATCCATATCTCAAATTCACGCTCATTAAGCTGGTAGCCGCGATTTAGCTGTGACCCGAATGCTGTACTTACGGACCTTGCAATATCCTCTGCGGTCAGTCCCAGTTGACCGGCCTGCTCTGCTTTAACCCGTATAACGATTTCCTGGCGACGAGACTCAGAATCCGTCCTAACATTGATCAGACCAGGATATTGCTCCAGAGTAGCCACCAGATCGTCCGCTGCGTCATTTAGTATTTCTGTGGAACTACCAATCAGACGAACGGATAAACCGTCTTCACCACCTCCACCAAAACCACGCATTTTTCCCCCAAATCTAACCATGAGACCTGGCGTCTGCGGCAAGTCTTTCTGAATCATGCGTTCAATAACCTTGGGGGACACATGACTGCCCTGCAGAAGCGATATATAGGTATTTCCTTTGTCAACTGAGTAACTGCTAAACACATCGGCCACCATAAATTCTTCTTTATTATCAATAAGATAACCCTCTATCTTGTTAACAAATTGCTCAATGGCATCGAGGTCCATCGAACCCCTCATACGGTAAGTCAGATCCAGCCGGGGTGTTTCTTCATCCGGGTTCATATTAACTTCCAATTGCTGATAGGCCCAATAACTGCTGGCAGCAATCGCCGTAGCAATTACCAGAGACAGGAATTTTTGCCGCAATGCCAGCACTACCACCCGGGCATACTGCGTACTCAGAAAGTCGATCATCCGATGATTGGGTTCACTTACAATCGGCAGACGCGCCATGACTGAAGGCACCGTAGTCTGCGCAATAAGTAAAGAGGCAAGCAACGATACGCATAGCGGTAAAGCAATATTCTGCTGAATAACCGCAACCTGCTGAACATCGGTCATAAAACTCGGCACAAAGACAATGATTGTTGTCAGGGTCCCTGCAGTAATCGCTAGCACAATATCACTCACCCCATCTTCAGCGGCGCTGAATCGGTCCTGTTCTCTCAGCCTGATTCTGTAAGCTATTGCCTCGCTCGAGACAACGGCGTTGTCGACCAATAGCCCAATGGCCAGCATCAACCCCACCAGGGACAGGATATTCAGGGTCATACCCATAAAATACATGACTCCCAGGGTGGCAAACAGTGAAAGCGGTACGGTCGCGGCGATCAGCAGAGATACCGAGATTCGCCGCAGAAATAGCATCAGTGTTACCACCGACAATAGTGCCCCCAACAGACCGCTATCACGGAGGTCATTCAATGCCTTCAGTACAGTCGATGCCTGGCTATCCAGTGGAGTAAACACCATAGCCTGATAATCCGGATTGTTTTGCATGGCTGCTATCTCTTGGTCAATAAGCGTAGACACCTCAACCAGATTAGCTTCGGGTTTCTTGAATATGGATAGGCCCAGAGACGCCTGCCCGTTGACTCTGCGCCGTTCGCTCCATTCCTGGGGTATAAAACTCACATCAGCAAAATTCTTGAGCTTGACGTGCTTTTCTCCAAATGGGAGTGCTTGAATATCCTGCAGATTTTCAAACTGCCCCAGTGGGCGTATCCTGAGCTCCCGCGGATCCGAGTCGATCTTACCGGCAGAGAGGAAAAAATTCTCTGTTCGCAACCGGTTTTGAATCTGGAGAATATCAAGACCAAAACTTTCAACTCGCGCCGCATCAATCACCACACCAACATAGTCCTTCTGAATACCAAAAAGGTCCACTGAGTTAACGCCTGAAAGGCGTTCTATGCGCATTTTCAATCCCCTTTCGAGCAAATCGTAGGCGCTGTCCTGATCCAGATCAGGCGCTGTTATCATCAAAGTCTGAACAGGTCGACTGTTCGGATCTGGTTGGTGCAACTGGATATAACGAACCTGTTCCGGTAAGCGATGACGGATATTCTCAATCAGTTCCTTTGCCTCAATACTCTTACCGGCAATATCTCGAGTAAGATCCAGCATCAAATTAATGAAGACAAAACCTGGCCGGGTGTAAGTACTCATTTCCCTTACCCCACTCATCATAGACAGGACTTCTTCAACCGGCCTGGTGACATTCTCTTCAACTTCTTCGGGCGAAGCATTCATATAAGGAATCCCTATACCGACAAAGGGTATTTCCATCTCAGGGAAAAATTCCAGGGGTAATCGCGTACTGGAAAAAATACCGATCAAGGCAAGGCCAATAAAAAACATGACGACGGTCACAGGCCTGTTAATGGCAAAACGTGCTAGTTTCATGCTCGTATATCCATCAGATCGTAAACCACCGGAATGACCACCAGAGTCAATAAAGTTGACATTAACA
>JAPKEK010000285.1 GCA_028822125.1 Pseudomonadales bacterium
GAAGACGCAGGAGCAAAAAAACCGATGACCCGTCTTCAACGGTTGCCCAGCAAGACAACAGCGTGTCCAGCGAAAGCGAGCTATCTGCGGACCATGACAAACCTCTGAATCAATCCATATCAACGGAGCAGAATGATTCTCCGACAGACAAGCAAAATGAAAATAATGCGCCAGTCAACGTAAACAGCGCAGGCAAATGGGGCCAGGCCGGTAACGACCCACGAGTTTCGCCTCAGATACTAGCGCCAGGTCCTGTTTTAGTTATTGCACCACAAAAACCGGTTACCGAGCATTTACCTGTCATGGAGAGAGACCTCGGTGATAATCACTCAAGCAATTGGAATCGAGCGAATAACGACCCGAGGGCGAACAGGAGTTGACATAACCCCCTATGCTCAGCAGGTTTTGGGCAAAGGCCGCAACTGAACCTTGCGCAGGCACTCATAACATCTGCTTTATTGTCAGATCTGCCGGCTAGGGTTGAAAAATACAGGCTCGGGTTCCAGTGCAATACGGTAGTTTTCCTGAACTGCCGCCTGCACTTTCCTGGTCAGGGTCAGGATATCAGAAAAGCTGGCCCCGCCCACGTTTTCAAGGACCAGGGCATGCTGATTAGAGACCTGGGCACCACCCACTCGATGACCCTTAAAATCAAGCTGGTCTATTAGCCAGGCAGCTGATACTTTGCAGGTGTCGCCTTCGCTATGGCCGGGTATCGAACCTAATTCTGCGACTAACGCATCATATTCACTTGCGCTGATAACAGGGTTCTTAAAAAAACTACCCACATTAGGCCGGAGCCGAGGGTCAGGAAGTTTTTGCTGACGTAATTGCAATACTGCTTCTCTGACTGCCCTGGGATAATCCTGAAGCTTCTGGGTGCCCACTTGCTGCTCTAATTCAACATAATCAAGACAGGGAACTGGCTGTGATACCAGGGCTAATTCTACTTCCGTAATGATAAACTGATCTGTCAAAGCCTGCTTGAAAATACTGCTTCGATAGCCAAATTGACAAGCATCTGTATCAAACCGATGCTGCTCATGTGTTCTCAAGTCTATCGCTGAGAGTGCTTTGAATCGGTCTGCAAACTCAATACCGTAGGCACCAATATTCTGGATAGGCGCGGCGCCCACAGTACCCGGTATTCCCGATAAATTCTCCAACCCAAATAAACCAGAAGTGTAAATTGATTCCCTGACCAGATGATCCCAGAGGACACCGGCAGCAACGCGCAACCTGTTTCCTTTTCTGACAATGCCCTGCATGCCCGGGTTAATAACCAGGCCTGGTATTTTCTCGGGCAGAACAACATTACTACCAGAGGCAACAATACTAATAGCCAGACCTCGATTCTTGGCAAACAACAGAGCTTGCATCAGCGTTTCCTGGTCAATCGCCTTGCAGAAATACTGCGACCTTGAAGGTAAAGCCAGGGTGTTGAATGAAGTCAGGTCAAAATCAGTTTTAATCAATTCGGATTCCATAAAGTTGATTATAACGACAAACGGTGTCAGTAATGTCCATCAAAGTAAGAGAAGCGTGTATAATTTTAATTTTGGATAAAAGGGTGAAGATAACATGCTGTTAAAAGATAAAGTGGCTTTCATTACCGGCGCAGCTTCTGGTCTAGGCCGTGCCACCGCAGAGAATTTTATCACTGCAGGCGCTAGCGTGATGATCTTTGATCTCAACGAAGAAAATGCTGAAAAAACAGCATCAGAGCTGGGAAACAGTGCTACCTTCGCCGCTGGAGATGTCGCCGATGAAGATGCTGTCAGTGCGGCAATTGATAAAACCCTGAGTCAATATGGCGCATTGCACATCAATATTAACAGTGCTGGGATTGGCGCTGCCTCAAGGACCCTGGGCCGGGACGGCCCTATGGACCTCAAAATGTTTGAATTTGTCATCCGGGTGAACCTGGTAGGCACTTTCAACTGTTTGAGATTATGTGCTAATGCCATGCAGAGCAACGAACCTGTCACCGAGGACGGCGAACGCGGCGTTATCGTTAATGTTGCGTCGGTAGCAGCCTTCGATGGTCAGATTGGCCAGGCAGCCTATAGCGCCAGTAAGGCCGGTGTCGCCGGCATGACACTCCCCATAGCCCGGGATCTAAGTCGATCCGGTATCAGAATTGCAACCATCGCCCCAGGAATTTTCGAAACGCCTATGATGAAATTTGCTCCGCCTCAGGTGCGCCAGCCATTAGTCGACATGACTCAGTTCCCGAAACGATTGGGTAACCCTTCTGAATTTGCTCAGACCGCAGCCTATATCGTCGAGTGCGGCTATATTAATGGTGAGGTAATCCGGCTCGATAGCAGTATTCGCATGGCACCCAAATAATCCATAAGGCTGCATCGCGTGTGCCTTATCAATGATTTCAGATGAGGCGATGATACTGCCTGGAACAACCCGGTTTTCTGCTATACCGTCATATCAGGCACATGATTGACCACAAGAATCGCTCACCAAGCTGTCTGACAAAATCGGCTATGTCTGCCTTTGAAAACGTTTTAGGCAGGATTTTCAGATCTTTTAGGTTGCCTTGCAATTTATCTATCAGACCATCAACCATACCAGATATCAGGCCACATTTACCATCAGGATAGTGTTCCCGGGTAGAAACAATTAACTCAACGCCGGAGAGGGATCCGGGCATAATCATGTCAGTTATCAGTACATTAACGGCTTGATCGGCCAACATTTGAACAGCCGCATCACCATCGCCGGCAACCTCAACATCTAAGCCCGCTTTCAAGAGAAACAACCTGGCTATGTTTGGTACTGCCAGGTTGTCATCAACCAGCAAAACCTTAGTTTTCATACTCATACAACTGGCCTTTAAAGCCAACAAACAAATGATAAAAGAAGATCTGATTTTAAGAACCGGATCACAGCATTTGCTGGGATGCGACAGGCCCACCTAAGCACCGTTTCCTGCTCACCACTGCGTACCACCGGCCAATCAAATACCAGCCTCGCCGGGCTGCTCTAGCAATGCCAGTATCTCCAGAAACGCACCTTCAGCAATGGTTTTCATTTCAGCATCTGTCTTATTTTGTATCGGATGCGGCACAAACGCCCTGAATGGGCTGAATCCCAGAGACTGTGCCTGGTTATCCGCAGCTTCAACAAACTCTTCCGAGGCAATAAATGCGCCGGGAATCCCCCTGCGATCAAGATCCAATATGTCATGCAGACTGCACGACGTACAGGATCCTCAATCAGCTAGCGCTTCAAGTACCAGGTCACACTCTGCAGCAATCTGCTGAGTCAACTCGACAGGTGCTACTCGAGTGAAGGTCGGCTTGCTGTACCTTAGCGTCTTTGCACCCTTTTGCTGGAGCAAATCCTCTATTCGATCGATGAAGATATTACCTCTTGGCTTTGCTATATCCAGTAAGCCAATGGTCTTACCGAAAACAGAGTCCGGTCGCGCCTGGGGTATTCGTCCTTCTGGATTCAGTTCAGAAGTTGGGTCCAGTAATCGCATAACACCTCCTTTGTTATTGTCTTATCCAGTCACACTATAATCTTTTTTGTCACCGGTATACTACCCATCGGACCACTGGCAACCCAGCCAGCTATAATTGCAGAAAACATACCAGCTGATCCCCCGGCTCGAACAATGGATAGTCCGCCTTCCCTGAATTTTGGCAAAACCTTTCCCGCGAAGGATTTCGGTAGCCCTTCGGTAATTCCTCCCGCACCGGCCACCAACTCAGAGCCGGGAATCATCAGCAATTCTGTTAAGCGGTCTTTTAAGTCCTGTTTACTCCAACCAGCTTCCCTGTAAACCCGTTCATGTTCAGGTGACACCACCAGAAAAACATCCGAAGACATTACAAATTTCGGATGGGCAACAACCCTCAATGCAGCTGCAAAAGAACGACATAGCGAATCCGGGTCCCTAGATTTCTGATCCACAATACCCTGCACGCCATCGGCAGCAAACAGCGTGACCGTGGAATCCTCAGCAGCGAACCCCTTTTCTACTGCAAGTGATTCCCAGCAGGAACCTAATTCATCTTCAGCAAAACAAAAAGTATACTTACCTGGATTGCCCAATGCAGAACGGTCCACCTGCTGCGGCTTACCACCACCGATATTACGGATAACAAGCTGTAGAGCCCTACCAATGGTGGCATTTGCCCGGTTTCCCTGTCCTAGCGCATTACCTTTAGCGTTCATGCCTATAGCTCGAGAAAGTGGTCCGTTAACAACGATCATGGGTCCAGAAAAGTAGGTAGTTGCAAGTAAGCCGTGCATGCAGAATTCATCTTCCAGGACAGCTTCAACGCTAGCAATGACGACCGGCAGGTATTCGGGCCTGCAGCCAGCCAGAACAGCATTTAGGGCTATTTTTTCAATAGTACAACGACCGTAATCAGGCGGAACATCACCGATATACTCCTGTGGATCCCGATGTGTACCTGCAAGCATACGCATCAAGCGGACCTGGGTTGGCGGGACTACCGGCAAACCATCTGACCAGTCCTGATCGAAGCAAGTCTCGATATCATCATCAGCGTCAAATTCCAGGCATCTTGATTTGAGATTAGCTGCGTCAAATCTTGCAGCTAATTTTTCAGGCATTCCCGGGTCCAAGGTTTTGGACCCCC
>JAPKEK010000286.1 GCA_028822125.1 Pseudomonadales bacterium
TGCCGTTTTTAAGCAAAGGAATATGGTAGATATCGCCCCATTCCTGAATAATATAGCGCTGCAAGCGAACACCCGAGTCCATGGTCGTGCCCGCGAACAGGACCACCATTGTCGCCAGCAGAGTCTGGCTGATACTAAAGGGTAATCCCCAACCATTTTGAATCAGTTGAGCTCCACCCTGGATAAAAGTCCCAGCGCCAGCACTGCCATAAGTATCGTAGATCCTGTGCCACGCCTCAGGAGAGGCTGCCAGCGCGACGCTGCTAACGGCAACCAGTGTTATAAGAGCCAATGAGCCTTCGCCGACTGCGCCTAGATAGCCAACAAAGCGCGCATCGGTTTCCTTGTTGAGCTGCTTGGATGTGGTACCGGAAGAAACAATGCCGTGAAAACCAGACACAGCACCGCAGGCTATAGTGACAAAAAGCAGGGGCAGCATCGAAGGTGCACTTTCCGGTATTTGATTGTTAAACGCCGGAGCCGATATGTCGGGCAACGACAATAACACCGCCCCGTAGAGCAGAATCAGCCCCACCACGAGTTGCATGCCATTGATGAAGTCACGGGGTTGCAGCAATACCCACACAGGCAACATTGACGCGATGGCGGCATAGATGAACAGGATAATTATCCAGTTAGCGTTGGCTGTCAGGCCGAACATCTGTTCTGGAAGTTCCAAGGGAAGAGTGCTTCCAATGTAAACGGAAAAATAAAGTGCAATGACACCGAGAATGGTCATCACAGACAGTTTAAAATTTCGGTGCACCAACTGCCCAATAATAATAGCGACGGCAATGGCAGACCATGCCGGAAAAACCGCGCCTGGGGTCGTCACAAACGCCTTGGCAATTACCACACCGAAAACGGCATTCACCATCAACAGGACCAGGAAAATAACAATCATGAACAGGGCCCTGGTTCTACTACCGATGACCTCTTGAGATAAAGCACCGATTGACTTGCCTTTATGTCGTGCGCTTGCCCATATAGCACCAAAATCGTGTACACCAGCAAAAAATATAGTGCCAATGGTGACCCAGAGAACGGCAGGGACCCAGCCCCAGTAAACAGCGATTGCTGGCCCTACTATCGGTGCGGCGCCGGCAACCGACGTGAAATGGTGCCCCCAGAGCACGTACTTGTTAGTTGGGTAGAAATCAACGCCATCGTTAAACTCGTGGGCTGGCGTAACAAAGTCAGGGTCGAGCTGGTATATTTTCGTGGCGATGAATTTTGAGTATACGAACCAGCCGAAACTCATGCCGGCAATACCCAGTAATACGATCATGGCTGACTGCATTTTTCCCCCTTGCTTTATATAGCTCTATATAGCCCTGTATATGGCCCTGTCTGTTGTTCTTGGTTGCACCCTATCAGCTCGGCATGGGTACTTTCTGGCTATAGTCACCATGAACTAGTAAGGCTTACTTTTACAGCAAGCGTTTCGCGCGACCAGCGCTTGAATATACTGTCAAGGTTGCCAGAACAGTATTATGCAACGGTAGCCGAGCTAATATCAATTTCTGGCAGATGGCTGCCAGACAAGCTTCGCCATGACCACGCGAATACTGGGGTTGCTTGCAGAAAGGAGATCGGGGTAGAAGGCGCCAGGGCAGTTAGCTCAGGTCAATGATGAGGTGGCAATGACCGTAGTTTGATGAAAGGTCTATCAGTGCCTGGCTGAAGGGCTAATCTGAAATCGACCAGAAGGTCACGCAGATGTTGTTATTTGTGACCGGGCGCTATGAATGCTACATTTCTAGTATCCTCAGGAAATCGATAATGCACATTCAAACTAATATACCTTTCAGGCTTGATGAAGTTACCCCGGCTTGGTTGACCACAGCACTGCACGAGAGCGGTATTCTCAAAGACGCTAAAGTCACGGATTTGACCCAGCGCATCATTGGTGAGGAGAGGGGCTTCCTTGGGCAGGTAGTTATTCTCAAGCCCATTTATTCTGAAAAGGAGGCTAGTGCGCCAGAATCCATGGTGTTGAAAATCCCAACGCCATTGAAAAACAGGAAAATGGGCCAGTCCATAGGCGTGTATGAGAAGGAAATCAGATTTTACCGCGATCTGAAACCCAAATTACGGGTGCGGACACCGGCGCATTATTACAGTGCACTGAATGCGTACGACGATCCGGACTTGGTCATTGAACGACTGAGGACGCTGAATCGTTTAGCGATGCCGTTAATCGCTATCCTGGCCATTGTGGTGGCCTGGTTTATTGGCCTTTTTCCGCGGCGATATGTGCTGTTAATCGAAGACGTCAGTCATTTTCGCATGGGTGATCAGCTCAACGGCTGCTCAGAAAAGGATGTGCGGGGCGTGCTGGATGCCATGGCAATACTGCATGCCCAGTTCTGGGATAGCGAGCAACTGGAGAGCATGAGCTGGATTGCTCCGGTTGAATTGACCAGTAAGTTGATCCATCTGACCTATCTGCAGGCAGTCGAAAAGTATAAGCGGGCCTCAAAGGATCAATTATCTGAACACCAGCTTGGTTTAATTAACTGGTTGAAAGAAAACGGCATCCGCTTAACCGAGGGTCAGGGTAGCTGTTCGAGAACCTTGCTGCATGGTGACTTCAGGCTCGATAACCTTTGCTTCGACGACACCGCCGGTGAAGTCCTGGTGCTTGACTGGCAAACCATGACCACCGGCTCTTCTGGTATGGACCTAGCCTATTTTCTAAGCGCGACGCTGCCTCTGGAAACAACCGAAGAATCCATCAACGAAATGATTGAGCATTATCGGCAGGCTTTAAAGCAGCGAGGGGTTGATGTTTCGAGGAAGAGGCTGCGATGGCAATACGATATTGGCATGTTGTCCATGCTCCACAGAATTGCGCCGATTCTTTTCCAGGAGCAACTTGAGCTCGGTACAGACCGAGGTCCCGAATTAATGCAGGGCTGGATAGACAAGACCTTCAAAAAGCTTGAAGGGATTGACTTCGAACATATTCTTGATCAGATGCCGGCATAGCCGATGTAACCTAAGCTGGCGGGCGGTTATCAAGTGAATCCGAGATTAGAAGGAGAGCTAACATGGAGGTAAAGCATGAGGAAAAGACTGCTTTTTTTGCTGCTGTGGACGTCGCCTGCAAAAAGGCTATCTGGTGTGCGATTGCAACCGTAAGCGACAGGCAACCCCGCGTTAGAATTGTTCACCCTACCTGGGAGGGTGAAATACTCTGGTTTGCCACAGGACCCCAATCACCTAAAGCAAACCAGATAAGGACCAATCCATTAGTCGACATTCAATACCAGGTCGCACCACCGGATTTTGTACATATCATGGTTCGAGGCAAAGCCGAACTGATTTCGGACCTGGCAACCAAGCAGCATGCCTGGGATGCGATTGATTATGATTTAACTCAGTTTGGCAGTAAGGGCCCGGATGATGTTAATTTTTGCCCGGTCAGAATTACACCTTCACGGGTAGAGCTTTCTGAGATGTTTGGCTCAACGAATAAGCGGGTCTGGCGTAGCTGACCAGGTTATCGCTTGGTCGTCAGGATGCGTCTACTAAACCTATCATGAGGTGTTGTTATGGATTTTAGGCCAGCGACAATTTTTTTCTTTCTTTTTATATCCATTCAGATTAGCGCGCAAGCAGCAATCGATGATGAAGCCGTAAACTGGCTGCAGGCTTTTCTGCAGGTCGATACCATAAATCCGCCTGGTAATGAATCCAGGGCAGTCGATTTTTATGCCAGCATCTTCGAAAAAGAAGGTATTGAATATAGCGCTGCAGAGAGTGCGCCAGGTAGAGGCAATATCTGGGCTCGGATAAAAGGGGGAGATAGTCCTGCATTGATATTATTGCAGCATACCGACGTTGTTCCGGCCAACATGAAATTCTGGACAGCAGAACCATTGTCTGGAGAAAAACGCGATGGATTTATCTGGGGTAGAGGTGCCCTGGATATGAAAGGGACCGGCATTAGTCATCTCGCTACTTTTTTAAGTCTGCATAGATCTGGTCTTGCATTAAATAGAGACGTGGTTTTTCTAGCAACGGCAGATGAGGAGGCTGGTGGTGCCTTCGGTGTCGGCTGGCTGGTTGAGCATCGTCCTGAGATTTTTGAAAACGCGGGTTTGCTGATTAATGAGGGGGGTAGTGGACATCGCGAGAATGAGGATATTATTTTCGGGGTCGAAGTTACTCAGAAGGTGCCAGTTTGGTTTCGGCTGACGTCTGTTGATACCCCGGGTCATGGGTCCTCACCACGGCCTACCAGTTCAGTGACGCGAATTATTGATGCATTGCACGCGATTAAGGAAAACCCTTTTCCAGCTAGAATAATACCTGAGGTTGAGCAGGTGTTTCATGAGGCAGCAAAATCCATGCACGGCGATATGGCAAAGGCCTATGCGGATATCAAAGAGTCGATAAAGGAACCCCATTTCCTTAATGAACTGCAAGCTTATTCTGCAGCCAACCATGCACTTACAAGAGATACCTGTTCTATTACACGCCTGGGAGGTTCAACCAAGATTAATGTCGTCCCACCCGCATCCTGGGCAGAAGTTGATTGCCGCATGCTCCCCGATAGACCGGCTAAGGAATTTATCAGAGAGTTCAAGCAACGCCTTGAAGGGACGGGTGTTGAAGTGGAAG
>JAPKEK010000287.1 GCA_028822125.1 Pseudomonadales bacterium
CGAGCCTGTGCCGACAGCATCATTGCCAGGGTGCTATCTTTGATTGGATTGATGGATTCAATGGGATCCATTACGACAGCCATTTTAATGGTCAACGTGTGCAGCTCCTAGGTGTTGCTGATTAAAGTTCTATTGTAAACCAGTTTACTCGATTAAGAATGGGCAGGCTTAAAGAGATTTGTTTCACAGGTTCGTTAACTGGGCTATTGGGGTAGGGTAGCTGCGTTGCGGACGAGTCCTGTTATCAGGTTGATATCGACAGAAATCGTATCGCTTTTCTGGGTCAGGCCCGTCCACGGACCTGGCTGGATGCGGCAAGTTGCCAGTCTGGTTAAGGCGTTGTGGTGGGCCTTTAAGTTCCAGGCTGATTTCACTTAATCCAGAAACCTTGTTTTTCTCGATGATTTTCCCGAATAAGGTTTCTATCTCAAACTGATTACTGATTACTGGTTACTGGTTACTGGTTACTGGTTACTGGTTACTGGTTACTGGTTACCAGATCAGTGGGTGCATGGGTTAGCAGTACGCCTCGCATTCTTTCGGTTTCTTCGACGGGTACATGGCGATTAGTGATGTGCGTAAAGCCATTTTCCTTATTATAAATGGAAACAACGATCCGGCTGACATCCTGGATCTCGCCGCTGCGGCTGTACAGACTTTCTTTTTCCTGAAATTGTTGTTCATTGACCCACAAGCACAGGGTCATATCAGATATCTGGAAACCGTGCTTGGTAATCATCATATATTGCCATAGTTTGAATAGCTCAAATTTAATATAGCGTACCGTTTCAGAGCCCTCCGGGCTTGAAAGCAAGCAGCGGATCAATTTTTGGGAAGCGATGTCTGCCATTTGAGTTTCTCTCTCGGGCTAAATATAGATCAGCTTGAATCCCCGGCTATATGGTAGAAATCCCGGTCGTAACAGCCACGCTAAGGCCTTCCTATCCGGGTCAGCGAACCAGATTAGTCCAGATTAGTCCAGATTAGTCCAGATTAGTAATGATGCCTGAGGCAGTCACAGGCGGTTTGTTCAGTGATCTGCCCATAGGTATTGAATGAGCGCCAGAAACGCAGCCGGCGCAGTTTCAGCTCTGAGGGTTCGATTGCCGAAGCCGAAAGGTTGAAAATCACTGGCAGCCAGGAAGGCCAGTTCCTGTTGGCTTAGGCCGCCTTCAGGTCCGATGAGCAGGCTCACCGCAGAAGGATTAGTTTGCCCGAGGAATGACAGCCGGGGTTGACCTGGCTGGGCGACCAGCTTGAGTCCGGATTCCAGATTCGAGACCGCTTCTTCCAGAGAGCATACCGGTTGCAGTCTGGCAAGTTGAGTTCGACCGCTTTGCTCGGCAGCAGATTGAACGGCCTGTTGCCAGCTCGAAACCCTGCTTTGTTCCTGCCTGGAACTGATGCTGACGTTCTTAAACCTTATCGGCGTGATCTGGCTAACGCCAAGCTCCACTGCACGGGTAATTGCCTGATTCATCTGGTCGCGTTTGAGCAGACCCAGGAGAAGGTGGGTACTGAGAATGGATTCTCGGTTCACAGCGTCAAATTCGAGGATGTGTACTTCCACATGTTGCTTGTGACGTTTGCTGACCTCTGCCTTGTACTCACCCCCCGTGCCATTGAATAAAATAAGGGGTGCTGATAGTTTTACTCTAAGGACGTTTAGGAGGTGATGGGCCTGTGAATCGTGGATCTCGATGCTGGCCGGGCAGTTTAAGGCCTGGTCAAGATAAATTCTGGGAATATGCATGACATTATCTCAGCTCAGAGGCCCAGATTTCGACAGATTCGCGCGCTGGGCTTGGATCGGTTTAGTGTATAAAAATGTAGTCCCGGTGCGCCACCCTGAAGTAGTTTTTCACAGAGAGTAGTAACGACCTCTTCACCGAATGCTTGCAGCGCCTGCTGATCATCAGTGTATCGCTGCAGGTGTTTTAGTACCCATCTGGGAATTTCGGCACCACAGGCGTTTGAGAATCTGACCAATCCTTCTAGATTGGTGATTGGCATGATGCCTGGAACCACCTGGGCAGATAGTCCGACCGCAGCACAATTATCCTGAAATCGGAAGTAGGCATCAGCATTGTAGAAATACTGGGTAATGGCGCTGTTCGCACCGGCGTCCATTTTGAGCTTGAAGTAGTTAAGATCAGACTCGACACTCGCCGATTCAGGGTGGACCTCGGGGTAGGCGGCGACTTCAATATGAAAATGCTGCTGGGTTTCCTGCCTGATGAAGGCCACCAGGTCAGACGCATGAATCATGCCACGGGTACCAGCTATGCCAGAGAGGGCGTCGCCACGAAGCGCCACCAGGCGATCTATGCCGGCATCCTTATATTGATGCAGTAAAGCCGCTAAGCTGTCTTTAGAGTCATTGCCAAAGGAAAGGTGAGGAGCGACCTGGGCCCCTTTAGCTGCCAGCGCCAGAACCGCCTGGACGGTACCATCCTTGCTTGAACCACCGGCTCCGTAGGTAACGGAAACATAGTCGGGTGCCAGCTTTACCAGTCTCTGGTAGGTGTTGAGTAGATTGTCGGTGGCCTGCTGGCTTCTGGGTGCAGAGAATTCAAAGCTGAGCTGAACGGCATCGGGTAATCGAGCCATCACTTTTAAAGAGCATCTGCCAGTGCTTCGGCTTTGTCGGTGCGCTCCCAGGTAAAGTTTTTGCCGCTACGGCCAAAGTGCCCGTAACTCGCCGTGGGTAGATAGATGGCTCGCTTCAGGTCCAGCATATCGATCAGGCCTTTAGGCCTTAAATCAAAATGGTGTCTAACCAGGGCCTCAATAGCATCTTCGGGTAAACGGCCGGTACCGAAGGTGTTGATACTGATGGAGGTGGGTTCGGCAACGCCGATGGCGTAGGAGATCTGAATTTCACAGCGATCAGCCAGGCCCGCTGCAACGATGTTTTTAGCCACGTAGCGGCCCGCATAGGCGGCACTTCTGTCCACCTTGGACGGGTCCTTACCCGAGAAGGCGCCTCCCCCGTGCCGGGCCATGCCGCCGTAGGTATCGACAATGATTTTTCTGCCGGTAATACCGCAATCGCCTACGGGCCCGCCAATGACAAAATTACCCGTCGGGTTGATGAAGTATTTGGTGTCAGCATGCAGCCAGTTTGCTGGTAGCACCGGTTTGATAATCTCTTCCATGATCGCGTCCTGTAGATCTTTCAGGCTGACCTCAGGATCATGCTGGCTGGATAAGACCACGGCATCGATACCAGTGGGCATGCCGCTTGCGTCATAACGAAAGGTGATCTGGCTTTTTGCATCCGGGCGCAGGAATTTCAGGCTACCGCTTTTACGGACTTCGGCTTGCTTTTTCACCAGCAGGTGTGAGTAGGTGATTGGCGCGGGCATTAACACATCCGTCTCGTTGCTGGCATAGCCGAACATCAGCCCCTGATCGCCGGCGCCCTGTTCGTGATCGCTTGATTCATCCACGCCCAGGGCGATATCAGGCGATTGTTTGCCCAGCGCATTTAGTATGGCGCAGGAGGCACCGTCAAAGCCGATGTCCGAGTGGTTGTAACCAATATCAAGGATCACGTCCCGGCAGACCTGTTCATAGTCGATATTGGCATCGGTTGTGATCTCACCAGCGAGAACTACCATACCTGTTTTCACCAGTGTCTCGCAGGCAACCCTGGCATTGCGGTCTTTGGCTATGGCGGCATCGAGAATGGCATCCGAGATTTGATCGGCCATTTTGTCCGGGTGACCCTCGGAAACTGATTCTGAGGTGAATAAGGCGTTATTAGCCATGACTGTTCCTTCGCATACTGGTTGTAATAGGCAAGCTCATTCTATCCATTGTTCATGGTCTGTACCAGAATTGGTAGCGGATTTTCCTTCACGTTGAAAACCTAAAATACTCAAGTACTGTTCATTCAGGGCAGCTTGCCGATTGCTGAAATCCGGTCTATAAGAGACAATAGCAGCTTCCAGTCAGGTGGTGAAACAGATGAGTTCAAGACGAGACAAAGCTAATGCGATTCGTGTATTAGCAATGGACGCAGTACAACAGGCCAGCTCTGGCCATCCAGGGGCACCCATGGGGATGGCAGACATCGCAGAGGCGCTCTGGACATCGGTCCTTCGGCATAACCCGGCTAATCCGCAGTGGGCCAATCGTGATCGGTTTGTATTGTCTAATGGTCATGGTTCCATGCTGCTCTATGCCCTGCTGCATCTGACCGGCTATGCCCTGTCTGTTGACGATTTACGACAGTTCCGGCAACTGGGTTCTAAAACACCGGGTCATCCTGAGTATGGCTATGCGCCAGGCGTAGAAACGACCACAGGTCCCCTGGGGCAGGGCCTGGCCAATGCAGTGGGCATGGCACTCGCTGAAAAAGTGTTGTCGGCGACTTTCAACCAGACTGATGAAAGTGGTTATTTTCATGAACTCGTTAACCATCACACCTATGTGTTTGCCGGCGATGGTTGCCTCATGGAGGGAATCTCGCACGAGGTCTGCTCACTCGCCGGGACCTTAGGGCTAGGTAAATTAATTTGTATTTATGACGACAATGGTATTTCCATTGATGGCGAAGTGCAGGGATGGTTCAGCGATGACACACCGGCTCGTTTTGAAGCCTATGGCTGGCAGGTGA
>JAPKEK010000288.1 GCA_028822125.1 Pseudomonadales bacterium
TCCTACACCAATCGTTTCCAGGGAAAATCCTTCCAGCGTGCTGTTCGGGAATGCCTGGCTTAGCTGGTTCTGTAGCCAGCTAAGGGTCAGCTCATCTGTACAGGTAGGGAAGTCAGACATTTTGGGATTGAGCCTGTCGCTTATTTACGGATTGCAAATGGGTTGGTAAGTGCTGGTAGTCATTTAGCCGTATGATTTCAGGTTCCGCGCTGAGTTTCAGTTCGCTTAGAGCAGCATTGTGCATGAGATACTGGTAGCCAAATAAAGGTTTACTGCTGACCAGTGCGGCAATCGCGTGACAGATTGCAGCGCCATGACTAACCAGTACAATGTTATCTGTGGGATGAAGGAGGCGTAAACGTTCGATGGTGCGACTCAGTCTTGCTGAGATGACAGCCGGCGATTCACCATTGTGTTCAGCGAAGTGATCATCGGCAATGGATCGTTCTGCATATCGGTGTTTTCCCAGTTCCTCATAACTTATCCCTTCCCAGTCGCCAAGATCGCATTCAATAAGTCCCGGGTCAGTGTTCAGCGGTAAATTCAGCGTCTGGTTGATCAATTCGGCTGTATTTCGAGCGCGAGACAGTGGGCTGCTAACGATCCTGTGGTATGGGATGGGCCAGTTGAGCAATCGCTTACCGATCGACCTGGCTTGTTCCTGACCCCTGTCATTGAGCAAAGAATCACTTTGCCCGTGGGCGATGTGGTCCTGGTTTGCTGCAGTTTCGCCGTGCCGGATGAACATGATGTGCTGCTCAATCATGACGTCTGGGCCTCCCAGTAAGGGGCGCGCAATTTACGTTTATTGATTTTCCCCATGGTGTTTCGACCCAGATCACTAACGAAGTCGAGACTCCTGGGGCATTTAAAATGAGAGAGCCTGTCCCTGCAGAAGCTTATGATCTCGTTTGGGTCTACTGTTTTTGCGCTGTTATCGAGGATAACCAAAGCCTTTAATTCCTCTCCCATTTCTGGGTGAGGAATGCTGATACAGGCGGCATCAAGTACATGGGGGTGCTGCAACAATACCTGTTCCGCCTCTGCCGGATAAATATTAACGCCCCCTGAAACGATCATGTCACTGAATCGGTCCGTGATATAAACGTAGCCTTGTTTGTCCATATAGGCGATTTCTCCCAGCGTAAAAACCCCGGGTGCAATATGCGCCGCCGCGGATTTTCCTGGATCATTGTGATAAACAACACCTCGTCCAGTGGCATCCTTGAAATACAGTTTGCCTTCTGTATTGGCCGGCAGTTCGCTGCCATCTTCATCGACAATAATAGCGGTGTAAGGGGGAATGGATTTGCCAACCGATCCTGGATGGTTCAACCACTCCTGCGAGGTAATCATGCAGGTAGTACCGACCTCACTGGCACCATAGGCATCTAAAAATACCGGTCCCCACCAGTTAATCATGGCTTGCTTGATGTCTACAGGGCATTTCGAGCCCGTGTGGCTGACCCTGATCATTGAGGAAACGGTGTATTTTTTTTTGGTAGCCTCGGGTAGCGCCAATAATCGTATGAAATGTGTGGGCACCATGACGGTCGAAGTGGTTTGGTAAGTTGCTATGGCATCGAGGGTTTTTTCGGCATCGAACTTAGTCAGTATCACTGATGGCGTTCCCGCTGCAAGCAGGCGAGCACCACTGAGCGGGCCAGTATGGTACATGGGGCCAACCACTAGGTGGGGGCCCTTATCTGCCAGGGGATTAGCCTTCAGGTTGTTCAGATGTTCGGCTATTGTGTCCCCGCCGGCAAACATCGTAGGGGGTAACAGCGTCCCTTTCGGCCTTCCAGTGGTCCCAGAGGTATAAAGTAAATTGGGCCTCGGTTTAAGGCTTGTATCCGGTTCTTTATCTGAGCTTTGCTCAAGCCAGGTTTGCCAGTCAACAGGTTGTTCGTTTTGTTGGCAGCGCCATCCAATAACAGTATGGACACCAGACAGCTCAGCTGCCTGCAGGCCTCTAGCGCAGGTTTCCGGTCCCACAAAGACCAGTTTTGCCTTGGAATCATTGAGAATATAGGCGACTTCTTCGGTACTGAGATGGAAGTTGACAGGCACTACCGACGCGCCACTGATGAGACCGGCTAAGTTAGCCAGGGCTGTTTCAACGGCGTTCTCTGCGAATACTGCAATTCTATGGTCTTCTCCCAGGTCTAGATGCTGTAGCGCGTTTGCGGCACGATTCAGGATGTTATCGACTTCCCGCCAGGTGAGTGCCTGCAGAGGGTCTGTTAAGGCGATTTCCTTGGGTCGGCACTCGGCCAGCTCACTGGCAAAAGCGGTCATCTCAGGCTACTTCCTCAGGGACATATCTTACGTTGACTGGAATCGCACTCATGCGAGGCATTCCAGAGATTTTGTCGAAAGTTCTATCGTCGTCAACCAGGCGGTTTGTACTGGCCCCTTTGTTTCTGACATCTCCAAAATTGTCCGGAATATCGCCCCATGCGTGCGCCATGGAGATAACACCCGATTTCACATCTTTAGCGCCTTCAACGACCCCAACCAGGGAACCCGCAGCTGCCTGAACTTCTATCAGGTCTCCCGAGTTCAGGCCCAGGGATTCAAGATCTTCAGGGTTCATATAAGCAGGATTAGTTGTGCCTTTTTTCTGTAATGGTTCGAGTTGCTGCCCGGATGAATTAAAAACGTGTTTCAATCGTCGGCTGATCAGGAGGTGAGAGTATTCCTGTCCGGCATCCATGATTTTTCCGGTCTGCCAGTAGGTTTCCCTGGCTACTTCAGTCAGTTGTTCTGCAATACCCGTGGGCATTAACTGTAACAGCGCTTCGTGGTCTTCCCGGCCGGGTTCAACAACGACCTGAACTTCATCAAAAATAGCGCCTTTGCCTTTGCTGGCAATTTCTTTTAATGGGATTCGAGATCCAGGCATTAACATTTCAAGGACTTCGTATTTGCTGGGTCGGCGCTCAGTAGACAATTGTCCGCCAGCAAGGTCCATTGGAATCCCTGAGCGATTCGAAAGTTCCCAATAGATTTCCCACTCTTCTCGACTCTGGTCATTGCTCGGCAGGATTGCACGGGTATAGTGGGAGTAGGGCTGGTCATACCAGGTATCGGTGAGCATGGTAATATCGTCTCGTTCCAGGCTCAGAGTCGGGGCAATAATATAATCGGCAACTTTTGCAGTAGCTGATTTATAGAGATCGACACAAACCAGAAGATCTAGCTTTTCCATTGCTCGCTTAGTCTTGTCCTGATCCGGAAATGCCACCATGGGGTTGCCCCCGAGGCAGATCAAGGCTTTTATCTGGCCTTCTCCCTCCATAAGGATTTCATCGTTTAACGTTGCTGTTGGCATCTCTCCAATGATTTGTCCGAGGTCGCGAACACGCGCTTTCGGGCCATGGTGAAAAGCAGGTTGAGCACCATTAACTTCTGCACGTCTTGGTCTAGGTGGCTGGAGTAGGCCCGGGTTGGGTACCCTTTCGCCCATTTTATTAACCCTGCCGCAGATATAATTCAGGCATAACACCAGATGTTCGGTAAGAATCGCTCGTGGTGCCATATTGGGACCTGTGCCTGTGACAGCAACACCTCTTTTTGCCGTTGCAAATGTTCGCGCGGCATTGATCACATCATCCACGGGAATATCACACCTGGCTGCTGCGTATTCAGGGGTAAAGGGTGCAACTAACTGCCTGAGTAGCTCTATGTCCTGAAGGTAATGGGAACAAAATTCCTGGTCGTGCAGCTCCTCTTTGAATATTAAATTAATGAATGCTGCTAGCAGTGTCGGGTCCTCGGCAGGATTGATCTGAAGATGAAGTGTGGCTCGATTAGCCACCTCCGTTTTCCGCGGGTCGATGACGATGACCTTCATACCTTTTTTCATTTCTGCCCTTAATCTGGCGTAAGGGCTAAAAGGGGGCGGTCCACCAAAGGGCGTGTACTGAGAAACCACGGGATTATTGCCGATCATCATGCAGACATCGGCATTTGTAAATGCATGTGTGCCACCGCCCCAGGTGCCGAATTGAGAAGCAGCAATACGCCTGGCAGGTTGATCGATAGTGACCGATGTATAATACGAGGTTGAGCCAACACTGGCGTGCCAGGCTTTAGCCAGATGTAAAGCTGCAGAATTCTGATAGCCGTAGGAGCCTATATAGGTTGCTACAGATCTAGGTCCATACTGGTCGATAAGGTGGTTTATCTTTTTAGCTATTTCGTCCATTGCATCATTAATGTCAATGACGGCGAATTCACCATTACGCTGGCGCTTGAGGGTTTCTCTGACGCGCTTTGGAGTCGTGTACTGAGCGGGCAGCTGTCTGCCTTTGATGCAAGTGTAGCCGCCATAGATCGGATCGTCAGTATCACCCCTGACAGCCACTGGGATGCCTTCTTTGACATCAACTTCGATTGCGCAGTAGGCGTGGCAGAAGCGGCAGAATGTCTTATGTGTCTCGATGGTCATATCTTTTCCCATTGCCAGAGGTGGTTTGATTCTAATCAGCTGTTCTCTAGATCAGGTCCTGTCCAACTTCGCCAGTATAAATTGCCTGCAAAATAAATGCAGGGTGCTGGTGAAGCCTGGCTTGGGCTGAGATTCAGATACAAAGGCTTCCCTATTTCGCTACC
>JAPKEK010000289.1 GCA_028822125.1 Pseudomonadales bacterium
CCGGTCACCGTGCTGTCTTTGGAAAGTCGAGTGGTGGTTATGGTGCCCTGACGCAGGGCATGACCAATGGCGAGCAATGGGGTGCTGTGGCCTGTCATTCCGGTGATATGAATTTCCAACTTTGCTACCAGACTGATTTGCCTCGAATCGTTTTGGCGCTGCAACAATCAGGCGGCAGTATTAAGGATTATCTGGATAAACTTGTTAACAGGAAGAGTATCCGGGGACAAGATATGAGCATCTTGATGATGTTGGCGATGGCAGCATCATATGATCCGGATCCGGACAGTGATTATGGCATAAGACTACCGGTAACCCTGGATACCTGTGAGTTGATCCCACACCGTTGGCAGAATTGGCTGGCATGGGATCCGTTGACCCTGATAGAGGACGAAAAGGTACAGGCCAGCCTCGGTAGATTAAATAATCTTTACATTGATTGCGGGAGCCATGATCAGTATTTCCTGATGTTCGGTGCCCGGGCCTTGGTTAAACGATTACAGGCGCTGGCAATTAATCATAGTTATGAGGAATTTGAAGACAATCATTCTGCAATTGATTATCGAATGGATCTATCGCTGCCCAGTCTTTATCAAAGCATCAAAGCACCTTCCTGATTGTTTTATCGTCTAACAAGACGATTATATGCCGTCAAAGTACTCAACTTCGGGGGCGCCAGCCATGTTCGGGCCGAGCTCTGCGCCTAATGTTTTGAAGTAATCAGATTTACCATGTGCAGCAAGGGCTGCCTCGTCAACATATTCTTCCAATACGACGTACGATAAATTGTCAGTCCTGGATTTGTGCAGGGAATAAAAATTATTACCGGGTTCGTTAGCGCGAACTGATGCTGCCAGTTCTGCGAACTTTTCTTCAAAGGCCTGGTTACAGCCTTCCTTGATGGATAGTTTTGCAATGACGCCAATAGACATATCTGTGTTCCTGTGTTTAATCAGGCTCTATTCTCAGTGGCTGATGACCTTGAGTCAACTGTTCCAGAAAAAGCCTGGTCCGAAAAAACCTGGTATCCGGAGGAACAGCGTTATGGCCCGTTTAGTCCTTGTATCAAGAGTCTTCTTCAAGTGGGTACAGCAGGCTCTCCTGGCCGTTTATTTTTATTTCTAAAGTAAACCTCATCAGTTCACCTAAGCGGCCTGTGGGAAAGCCCCTATCCACAAACCATAAGAGGTAGGCTTCGGGTAATCGAGAGAGCCGTTGACCCTTGAATCTGCCAAAGGGCATTTTCGTATTTGCCACAGAAATTAGATCCTTTGATTCAAACATGGGTAATAAATTGCCATAATTGCTTTAATGAGAGGAGGACATCATGCCAAAGGCGAGTGAGATTAAGAAGGGTGATGTGGTTGATATCGATGAAATTCCGCATGTTGTGAAAACCTTTGAAAGTAAGAGTCCATCCTCACGAGGCGCTGCAACGATCTATAAAATCAGGTTCACCAATTTGTTGTCGGGCCAGAAAAAAGATGTCTCCTGCAGAAGTGACGAGAGCTTTCCCTGGGTGGACTGTGAACGGATCACCGTTCAGTTCTCCTATGTTGATGGTGATCAGTTTATCTTCATGGACACAGGCGATTTTAGCCAGCATGGACTCGATCGTGCCGACATTGAAGCGCAGTTACCGTTCCTTAGTGAAGGACTGACCGATATTACCGCCCTGTTGATAGATGGTCTGATGGTGGCTATTGATCTGCCCCAGGTGATTGTTATGTCAATTGCGGATACGGCGCCGGCTATAAAAGGCGCCAGTGCCAGCGCAAGAACCAAGCCTGCGACGTTGACGACAGGCCTTGTCATTCAGGTTCCTGAATATATTGAAACTGGCGAACCCGTCAAGGTTAATTCTGGTACCAGCAAGTACATGTCAAGGACTTAGCTGTTGAAAACCGGTGGGGCCAGGACTTCAAACCGGGAACAGCGTTTCCCTGACTGTTAGCCTCACCCGCAGGGGCATTTACGCTTGGAACGAACGCCAGCCCAGATGAATCTGAGCCAGGCTCTGTTCATCCAGAGGGCCGTCTTCAGAGGCTTGTAGTGCAATTTCAAGATGCTCTCTTTGCGCTAAGCCAATGATGACAGCATGAATGCGCTGCTGCGATAGGGCAAATCGAAGTGCCAGACGAGCATCTGGCTGATTGTGCCCAAATAACACCTGGGAAAGGTGTTGCTGCTTAAATTGTTCGCTGGCAATGGTATCTGAAGGGGTTAAAGGCTGTTCCTTGCCGTGCCGATGGGTTGTGGCCAGGACGCCAGCCGAGAAAGCCCTGATGCCGAATACCGCGACATCATGTTCAAAACAGGTATCGACCAGACCGGTAAAGTTATGGTGTGGCCAACTCGGTGGCATGCTGATCGCGGCCGAGGCATTGAGTAGATTATAGACCAGTTGCAGGCTGGCAAGACGATTGCTTTTGATAACCTTTATCAGTGCCGCTGTTTCGCCCAGGCCCGTTATGCCTATCTCGCTGGCCATGCCCTGCATCTTGATATTATCCAGAGCATCCAGAACACCGTGGGGTTTCATTATCTCATTGATGCCAATGACTCGACCTTTAGTGTCATTGGCGATGGGATTGTGCAGTTGGATCAGTGTCACACGGCTCTTATTGAGGCGCCTTAAGCTGCCATTCAATGATCGCTCCACCTGGCCGTAATAATCCGAATCTCTGCTGTCAATGGAAACCTTTGTCGAGACCTGGATTGCTGCATCTGCTGTTGTCAGGAGGCTGCCTAATGCTGATTCTGAAACACCGGCACCATAGCTAGGCGCAGTATCGAACCAGTTTACGCCAGACCTGATGGCGAGTTCAAAAGTGTCCAGCTTTTCTTCATCTTTGCCATTGATGAGCAGACCGCCCACAGCGCCGCATCCGAATATTATTTTTGAAACCGTGAATAATCCATGTTCCGGGGTAATTATGCGCAAGGTTTTAGGCGTCCTCCTCGGCAAGTTGGGTTTCTGCAAATAATTTGATGCTTTTGTAATCGGCCTTGCCGTTTGGTGCACGTTCAAGGTTGTCTTTGATAAAGATGTACTTGGGTAATTTGTAGGCTGCTAAATACTTGCGGCTGGATTTACGCATCTCTACCGGGTCGCAGGACTCTCCCGATTTTAATTGCAGAACGGCTGTTATAGCCTGACCCCACTTGGGGTCACTAAGGCCGACAACCAGAGCGTCATCCACAGCAGGATGCATCTTCATGGCTTCTTCTACTTCTTCTGGAAACACTTTTTCTCCAGCCGTGTTGATACAGTTACTGCCTCGACCCAGAAGCGTTAAGGTGCCATCCAGGCGAACCTGTACCCAGTCCCCTGGGATCGAGTAGCGGGTGCCGTCGATTATCTTAAATGTTTTTTCTGTCTTTTCTGCATCCTTGTAATAGCCGATGGGCAGGTTCCCTGTGACCGCCACCATTCCAGACTCATTTGAGCCGGGCTGTAGTTCGATACCATCTTCAGTGAAGACCTTGCAATTGGGCCCAAGGGTAAAATTGGCCACTTCGATCTCTTCCTCCTTGGTCATGACACTGCTGCCAAGACCGATCGCCTCGGATGAAGAAAAACCGTCTACCAGCAATAGATCTTCATTATGACGCAGCAGGCCGGCTTTTATTTCCCGGGTCCACATAACACCTGAGGAGGATATGACTTTTACTGATGAAATATCATACTCGCTGGGGTGATCATCGAGGGCGTCCAGCATAGGCCGGGCAAAGGCGTCGCCTACGATAGTGACCGCTGTTACGCCGTGTTGGCCTATTGCTTCCAGTGCCTTTTCGGGTACGAATCGTTTTGTTGGCAGGGTGATGCAGGTCCCGCCAGAACTCATTGCACCAATAGCGGATATCAAGCCTGTGCCGTGCATCATGGGTGGTAAGGGTAGATTGATAGGCGAAGGCTGGTTTTCAATCCGGGCGATAAACTCGTCGAGATCGGCGCAAGGGGGAATCCCTATTCGGGGGTTGCCGCCAGCGCCCATAACTTTAAACAAATCATCATGGCGCCACATTACGCCTTTAGGCATGCCAGTTGTTCCACCGGTATAGATAAACAGCAAATCATCGGGTGAATAAGTGAGCTCAAGAGGGCTGTCATCAGTGCCTTCAAGTAGAAGCTCATACGGTGATTCGTCGACGGGTAATTCGTGCAGGCTATCGGCAACCTCGATCCATTGCTTAACCTTGGGTAAGCGCTGCCTGATAAGATCAACGGTATCCCTGAATTCACTTTGAAACATGACCACTGTGGCATCTGAATTATCGAACAGATAGATCAGCTCATGTTCTATATAGCGATAATTGACATTAACGTGGGTCAGGCAGGCTTTGAATGCGGCAGCAATGCCTTCGCTGTATTCCGGACAGTTTCGCATGTAGAAGGCAACTTTATCGCCTGGTTCAGCACCACCTTCCAGGAAGGCTCTGGCCAGGCTATTAGCCCGCCTAGAGAATTCGCCATGACTGATGATGCGTTTGCCATGGATGAGTGCGGGTCGATCGGCAGGGGTAACCTTGTCGACTGCCTTGAGAATATTCCCGTAGCTCCACTGGTATGTCATTGCGTTCCTTATCC
>JAPKEK010000290.1 GCA_028822125.1 Pseudomonadales bacterium
ATAAGCTCAGTAATAATGGGCTTTTTCGTAAAGCCCATAATAAGCACAAAACCGCTTGGCTAACTGGTCTGACCAGTTTACCATAACATGTTTCGACTATGAGCAATGAGTAATGCAAGAAACTTGGCGATGGTTTGGCCCGGATGACACGGTCACCCCGCAACAAATACGCCAGGCGGGTGCCAGTGGCGTCGTCACAGCTCTTGATCATATCAAAACGGGTGAGATCTGGTCGCTAGAAGAAATCAAAACCCGACAATCGCTGCTGACTCAAAATGGGGTCGAATGGACTGTAGCAGAAAGCGTACCCGTTCATCAGGATATAAAACTCAGGGAAGGTAACTACCAGGCTTATATAGACAACTATCGGCAAAGCCTGGTTAATCTTGGCAAGCAGGGAATCAAACGGGTCTGCTACAACTTCATGCCTGTCGTCGATTGGACCCGTACAAATCTTAGTTTCGAACTTGAAAATGGATCCAGTGCACTTCGTTTTGAAATGTCAGATTTCGTCGCCTACGACATCCATATTTTAGAGCGACCAAACGCCGCATCAGACTACAGCGAGGCTCAAGTCGGCAAGGCAGCAGAGCGCTTCTCTGGTATGGACGATGAAGATAAGATCCTGCTTGAATCCAATATCATTGCCGGTTTACCAGGCGGAGAAGGCTCGTACGATCGCCAGGGTATTAGGGAGGCGATCGAGGCATTTCAGGGGATCGGTACCGCCGGACTTAGACGTAATCTGCTGTCATTCCTGACAGACATCATCCCGACTGCTGAGACAGCTGGGGTCGTCCTCGCAATCCATCCTGATGATCCCCCTTTCTCTCTTTTTGGATTACCCAGAGTCGTTTCAACAGCACAGGACGCTAGAGCAATTATCGAATCGATACCCAGCACCAGCAACGGCTTAACTATGTGTGCTGGTTCCTACGGCGCAAGATCAGATAACGACCTTGTAGCCATGGTCAATGAATTCGGCCGGAGCATTCATTTTGTACACCTTCGTAACATCCACCGGGAAACTGATGGCTCCTTTTACGAAACACAGCATTTAGAAGGTGACAATGACATTGTCGGTATCATCCGTGCTCTGTTGAATGAGGAATCAGCTCGGCGGCATAATAATAGCCCTCTATCCGAGATTCCAATGCGTCCCGACCACGGCCACGCCATTGGCGATGAGAAAAACGACCCGGCTGTCCGTCCCGGGTACTCTTTTGCGGGTCGACTTAAAGGCCTGGCTGAATTGCGTGGTGTTATCCATGCTCTGACGACATTGGCTCAGTGAGGTTAACATAGACCGATGCTTCACCCCGATCGCCTGTTGCCTTCTGATCCCACTACACGCGATATCGCGCGAAATTTATATTCCCGGGTAAAAAATCTACCGATTATCAGTCCACATGGTCATACCGATCCAGCGTGGTTTGCTGACAACCAACCCTTCGGAAACCCAACTGAACTGCTGATAACACCTGATCATTACATTTTTCGAATGCTATACAGCCAGGGTATTTCGCTGGAACAACTTGGTATTTCGCCAGTGGGCAAGGAAGCTGGGGTCTCGGTGGACCCCAAAGAGGTCTGGCGTATCTTTGCTTCAAATTATCATCTCTTCAGAGGCACCCCGTCACGACTCTGGCTGGATCACGTATTCGCTGAAATTTTCGATATGCCAGATCTGCTGACAACAGACACTGCTAATGACTACTACGACAACATCGATGCACTGCTACAAACACAAGACTTTCTGCCGCGTAGCCTGTTTGAAAGGTTCAACATCGAACTGCTGGCTACGACCGAATCCCCTCTGGATGATCTAAAGCACCACGATGTAATTTTGGATAGCGACTGGCAGGGCCGGGTCGTCACCACCTTCCGACCAGATCCTGTCTTAGACCCGCAGTTTGAGGGCTTTAAGGCCAACCTATCGATCCTGGGGTCTATCACTGGAAAAGATACAACCTCCTACTCGCAATATCTGGAGGCGCTAAGAGATCGAAGGGCATTCTTTAAAGCACATGGAGCGACAGCAACTGATCATGGCCATCCAACGGCCTGCACCGTAAACCTTTCCCTATCAGAATCGGAAGCGCTCTTTAACAAAGTTTCCACAAGTGATTTCTCAGCCGCCGAGGCTGAATTATTTCGCGCCCAGATGCTGACCGAAATGGCCACTATGAGCCTGGACGATGGCTTAGTTATGCAGATCCACCCAGGCTCCCATCGTAATCACAATAGCCATCTTTTTGAAACATTTGGTCGAGATAAGGGTGCGGATATCCCCATTCAAACCGAGTATGTCAGGGCTTTAAAACCTCTGCTGGACCGGTACGGCAATGAGCCAAATCTTTCAATCATTCTATTTACCCTGGACGAAACAGCGTACAGCCGTGAGCTGGCGCCATTAGCGGGGCACTACCCTATACTCAAACTCGGGCCGGCCTGGTGGTTTCACGACAGCCCGGAGGGGATGCGTCGAATTCGGGAACAGACCATAGAAACTGCCGGCTTCTACAATACCGTAGGTTTCAATGACGATACCCGCGCATTTCTTTCCATCCCTTCTCGGCACGATATGTCGCGACGAATCGACTGCGGCTTTCTTGCCAGACTGGTTGCCGAACATCGAATGGATGAGAAAGAGGCATTTGAGGTGGCCGAAATGTTAGCCTACGACCTTGTCAAGCAGGCATACAAGCTCTAGTGCAAAGCCGACTCTCTGAAATCAGCCTTAAGAATTTTGACCTCGCCCAAAAACCTGCCTATTCCCGAAGCAATATCATGCCCGGCATCCTCCACATCGGCATTGGCGGGTTTCACCGTGCCCACCAGGCCGTCTACACCGAGGAGATTCTGGCTGGTGGTGATCATCGCTGGGGAATTATCGGTGCCAGCCTGCGTAGCACAACCATGCGAAGTCGGCTAGCGCCACAGGACTTTCTCTACACCCTCTGTATCAGGCATGCTGATCAGAATGAGTATCGCGTTATTGGCGGAATAAAAGATGTCCTGACAATATCGGAACATCAGCACCAACTCATTGAACTGATTGCATCACCCCAGATTAAAATCATAACGCTGACTATTACCGAGAAAGGCTACTGCCTGACATCAAGCGGCGAGCTTGACGAACAACACCCGGACATTCAAAAAGATCTCATTAATCCGTATTTTCCTGTCTCCGCACCTGGGCTGCTTGCTCGAGGTCTTCTGTACAGAATGGAAAAGGGTGCTGGCCCTATTAGCATCATTAGCTGCGACAACCTCTCACACAATGGCCACAGTACACGACAAGCAGTGACAGGTATTGCCGGTCTGTTCAGTGCTCAACATGCACGCTGGATAAGTGACCATGTCAGTTTTCCAGATTCGATGGTGGATCGAATTGTACCCGCAACCAACGATGCCGATATGCTGAGGTTCGTGCAGGAAACAGGCATTGAAGATAGCGGATTAGTGATCTGCGAACCGTTCAGCCAATGGGTGATCGAAAATAATTTTGCAAGCGAACGACCGGAGTGGGAGAGCGCCGGTGTGCAATTCGTCGACGACGTCGCGGCCTACGAAAAGATCAAGTTGCGGTTGTTAAACGCGACTCACTCAGCCCTTGCCTATATCGGTATGCTCGCTGGGTATGAGTTTATACACGAAGCCATGGCAGACCCCATATTGTCACGATTCGCCTCCCACCTGATGGATAAAGAGATAAGCCCGTTCATCCAATCCCCCAAAGGATTTGATCTCGACGGATATACACGAAGTATTCTCGAGCGATTCGCTAATCCCTCGATCCAATACCGAACAGCCCAGGTAGCAAACGATGGTTCGCTTAAACTGCAACAACGCATATATCCCACGATAACTGAACATTCGAAAATGAACACCCATTCATCTGGTCTGGTATTAGTCGTTGCTGCCTGGCTACATTGCCTGAACACGTCAGAATACGCCTCCCTGTTTAGCGACCCGGGTGGTGAAATTATCAGGGGTTACTCAGGGGACAATCTAGCCTATTTAGTGTCTTCTGAATCAAAAACGTTGGGTGCGATCTGGGAAGATGAGCAGTTTAAGCATCAGGTTAAGGAGGTAGTGACCGCGCTGAAGCAGCATAATATTTATACTATGCTGCAGCGTGCGATGCGTATAGATTAAGCGGTACCTAGCTTGAAAAGTGTTGCGCCGCAGATACTGTAGATGCTTCGAGATGCTTCAACATCGCTTTTTTGGCAGCGATCGGATCTCTGTTTTCCAACGCCTTGAAAATCGCCTTGTGTTCGTGCAGCACGGGATAAACACCTTCTTCAATAATCAGGCGGTGAAAGCCACGACTTAACTCACTTTTATCTCGGAGAGCCCACAACCAAGAAACCGTTCTGGCAATGGCAGTATTTTCTGTCGCCTCTGCAATTAACTTGTGGAACTGACTGTCAGAGGTTTCCATTTCTATGGTTCCACTGGTCCGACGCATTTCATCGTATATATTGCCAAGCTGTTGCAGTTGATCATCGCTGATTCGTTCTGCCGCCAACGCGCAGGCTTCAGGCTCAATCAACAGTCGCATCTCCAGAATCTCAAACG
>JAPKEK010000291.1 GCA_028822125.1 Pseudomonadales bacterium
AGGTTATGAGGAGGTTGCGTCGACCATCAGAGAGGGCTGGGCCCAGAAAGATCGTGAAAAAACAACCGGGGCCCTGGATGATCAGTTAGTTGACGACATAGCGATTATCGGTAGTAAACAGGCGTGCCAGGATAGGATAAGGGAATATGCCGAAAGTGGTATTACCACGCATATTATATCCTGCGTCTCGCCTAAAGATACACAGGCAACCTACCAGGCATTCACTGGCAATGAGTTCAGTTTTTAGGAGGAAATGATGCGGATTGATGGCGGATTAATGGCGGGACTAGATGGTGTATCTGGCCGCGCGAGACGACTGGAGGCTATGGGCTATGATGGCGCGGTAACAGCGGAAACCGCCCATGACCCTTTTTTCCCATTGTTGCTGGCTGCAAAGGAAACCGAGCAGATCGAATTGGTGACATCGATTGCGGTGGCGTTTTCGCGCACGCCTATGAATCTGGCGAATATAGGACATGATCTGAATAGTTTTTCGAAAGGCAGGTTTGTGCTGGGGCTCGGGTCCCAGATTCGACCCCATATAACTAAACGCTTCAGTATGCCTTGGTCGAAACCGGCTGCGCGGATGCGGGAATTTATTATGGCAATGAGGGCGATCTGGAATTGCTGGCATAACGGGGAAACACTCCATTTTGAGGGTGACTTTTATACACATTCTTTGATGACACCGATGTTTACACCGCAAGATGTTCAATATGGTGCCCCTAAAGTATTACTGGCAGCGGTAGGACCTTTGATGACGGAGGTTGCCGGTGAAGTGGCCGATGGCATTATTATTCATGGTTTTACCACCGAGAAATACATTCGTGAAGTGACCCTGCCCGCCGTGCAGAAGGGCCTTGCCAGGGCCGGTAGAAAAAGGCAGGACTTTGAGATCTCGTATCCTGGCTTTGTTGTCAGCGGTAATACCGAAGAAGAATTTGAGTCGACCAAAGCAGCGGTCTGTAAGCAGATTGCTTTTTATGGATCGACTCCAGCCTACGCCCCTGTGCTTGGTATACATGGCTGGGGTGACTTACAACCTGAACTGAACCGCCTGTCCAAGCAGGGCCGCTGGGATGACATGGGTGGCTTGATTACCGATGATATATTAGGCGAGTTTGCTGTTATTGGAGAACCAGAGCAGGCTGTTGATCTATTCAAGAGTCGCTTTGGGTCATTGATTGATCGGACCATGGCTGGTTTTCCGTCCAGGGATGAGCAGCATGCAAAGGCCTTGCTGGAGAGGTTGATGGCATAGCAAAGCGGCGGTTTTTAAGCTTACCAGAGCCGTTAATGAGAACACATTCAATAAGAGATTAGAGACTATGAAATTAGGCATGATTGCCGGATACGGCGGCAAAATGATGAACATTGATATCGACAGGATTAAATTCGCAGAAGATCTTGGTTACGACTCCATATGGACTGCTGAGGCTTATGGTTCAGATGCAGTGACCCCAGCCGCCTGGATTCTGGCGCAAACAGAAAAGATAAAAGTGGGTACCGCAATTATGCAGATGCCGGCAAGGTCTCCTGCCTGTACCGCTATGACCGCCATGACATTGAACCAACTCTCAAATGGTCGATTCCTTGTTGGTTTGGGTGCTTCGGGTCCGCAGGTGGTGGAAGGCTGGCATGGCGTGGCTTATGGCAAACCGGTTACCCGTATAAAAGAATATGTCAGCATTATGAAGCAGATCTTTGCCCGACAGGGCCCTGTTGAGCATCAAGGCTTTCATTATAGTATGCCTTATGAGGGTAACGATGGGACCGGGCTCGGTAAACCCTTAAAAAGTATTCTTCAGGCCGATACTTCCATCCCCATTTATACAGCGTCAATTACGCCAAACGGGTTAGTTGGCAGTGCCGAAGTGGCCGATGGCGTTTTTCCGATCTGGATGGATCCCACAAACCCAGCAGTGTTGATGCCCAGCATAGAAAAAGGCCTTAAAAAGTCGGGAAGATCGATGCTGGACTATGATGTAGCGCCGTTTATTACCTGCATTATGGGGGATGACATAGATGCCTGCCGAATGCCGATAAAAGGCAGTATGGCGCTGTATATTGGTGGAATGGGGGCCCGCGATAAGAATTTTTATAATGACTATGCGAAAGCGCTGGGCTTTGCAGATGCCGCGGTCAAGATTCAGGATCTCTATCTAACGGGCCAGAAAGATAAAGCCATGGCGGCGGTGCCAGATGAACTGGTAGATGCCTGTCATCTGGTGGGTCCAGCCGAACATATTAAGGAGCAATTAAGAGCCTGGAAAAAGGCGGGCAGCTCTGGTCTTGTTGGCAGTATGTTAATTGGTGCAGGGCAGCCCGCTGCGCTTGAACTGATCGCGTCTGAAATTTTATAGGGCTTAATGAGCTACACCGTAAAGGCAGTTGCAAGCATTCAGGAAATTGGCCAGCAGGTGTGGGACAGTTGCGCCCACCCAGCAGGCACCGAAGTTGATCCATTTGTCGGTTTTGCATTTCTCAATGCCCTGGAGCAAAGTGGTTCAGTGGCGGCTGAAACGGGGTGGGCACCTTACCATCTTGTGCTGGAGTCAGAGACACAGGACACTGTCGCGGTTATGCCGCTGTATCTGAAGAGCCATTCCCAGGGCGAATATATTTTCGATTACAGCTGGGCCGATGCATTTCAGCGAGCTGGTGGTAACTATTACCCTAAGTTTCTCAGTGCAGTCCCGTTTACGCCGGCCACTGGCCGTCGCCTGCTAAGCCGTTCTAACGAGTTAAATGATTATCTTAGTGAAGGTTTACGGACTGTTTCTGAAGAACTTGGGGTGTCATCGGTTCACCTTAATTTTGTCAACCAGGAGCAGTGGCAGGCGCTGGGCAAGCTAGGCTGGTTGCAGCGAACTCATAAGCAATATCATTGGCTTAACCAGGGCTATGCCGACTTTGAAGATTTTCTCTCTTATCTGTCTTCCAAAAAGCGAAAGAACATTCGGCGGGAGCGCAGGGACGCGCGCGCCAATGATATAGAAATTGAATTGTTAACAGGTTCTGATCTCAGAGAGCATCATTGGGATTCCTTTTATGAGTTCTACATCGATACCGGTAACAGGAAGTGGGGCCGGCCTTACCTGACGCGTGAATTCTTCTCTCTGGTTGGCCAGCACATGGCTGACCGGATTCTGTTGATTATGTGTAGAAGGGCCGGATCTTATGTGGCTGGGGCTATTAATTTTATTGGCGATAGCTGTTTGTTTGGCCGAAACTGGGGCTGTATTGAAGATCACCCTTTCCTTCATTTTGAAGTCTGCTACTACCAGGCAATAGAGTATGCTATTAGTCATAAACTGGCTCGGGTTGAGGCGGGTGCGCAGGGTGAACATAAGCTGGCTCGAGGTTACCTGCCAACAGAAACCTATAGTGCGCATTGGATTGCTCACTCGGGTTTCAAGGAAGCAGTGGATCGTTTTTTAAAGGAAGAAAGAACCCATGTGTCCGAAGAGATCGATTATATAGAGCAGTATTCACCTTTCCGAAAGACCTAGATAGCAGATGTGACGGGACAATTAACAGTGAATTGACGGGGAATTGTGAATCGACGATTGAGTCGGTTTCGAGACCAAGGTGGCTGCAATGGCGTGTGATATCAATAAAAAGTTGATCAGGAGGGTTCAATGGCGGTAATCAGTTCACAGGTTGAGGCGGGTGTCAGGGTGGTCAAGCTGGACCGCGCAGACGCGTTAAATGCCTTTAACAGTGCCATGATGGACGAACTATGCGATATGTTTTTGGATGCGGCAGCAGATGTGACAACCAAGGTCCTGGTACTTACAGGTGCTGGCCGTGCTTTTAGTTCCGGTGCTGATCTGAAGGCGATGGGTCAGGCGCAGGCAGTGCCAAAGCATGGCTTGAACGGTATGCTTGAGGCAATAATTGATTTCCCAAAACCTTTTATAGTTGCTGCAAATGGTTTGGGCGTCGGCATTGGCTGCACCATTTTAGGATTGGCAGATATGGCCTTTGCAGCGCATAGTGCTCGCTTTCGGTGCCCATTTTCATCACTTGGATTAACGGCTGAAGCAGCCAGTACGTTTACGTTTGGGCGATTGCTGGGTCACCAGAAAGCCAGTTGGATTTTGCTGTCCTCAGAGTGGGTTTCAGCAACTCAAGCCCTTGATGTTGGTTTGGTTATGGAAATTTTTCCTGATGACGTTTTTATGCAGCAGGTGATGGATAAAGCGCGGGTTATTGCCGGATTGCCGCTGACCTCGCTTATGCAGACAAAGACCCTGATGATGAAGCCGCTTCGTGATTCAATGAAGGCAGCGGTGGCGGCAGAAGGCGAAGCCCTGGCCAGTCTGTCCGGCGGTGCGGCTAACCGTGAAGCTGTTAAAGCTTTTCTGGATAAGCGCCCTGCAGATTTTTCTGGGTTGTAAAACCAATTTCTAACCCTATTATTGCGTGGAATTTCAGCTCAGGGTTGGACCAGTTAGCCCTATATCATTGTTCAGTGGAGCCGCATTGCCAGCTTGAGAATAAGAATGAGAATGAGAATGAGAAAGAAAAAGACAATGAGAAGACCAGAAGCTACAGGAGCCTGAAGGGTTAGG
>JAPKEK010000292.1 GCA_028822125.1 Pseudomonadales bacterium
ATAATTGCACCACGTTCATGTCGGAAGGCAACCGGCCTGATGCCCTGCTTTGCAGCAGCTTCGATGAGCGGGTTATTGGGAAAGCAGGTCATGAGGTCAATACCTTCGGCCTTGAGAATCTCCGCGATGTAGTCGTTACCATTCATAGCCCAGTCCTCTATCCGCATTAAACCCTAGTTTATATCTTCTCTATAGGCAGCTTATCAAGCAACGCCTTAACGGTAACCCGCCTGAAACCTTAAAACACCGGCAAATAATGTTAAGAAAAATAACGTAACCGCCGCCAGAACTTCAAGGATTCTCGAACGAGACCACAATCAGGCGCGAGACAGGTGGAACGAAACAGCTATGGCTTGTTTATACACAGCCGTGTTGCCAAAGGGAATCGTCGAATTCTCTGCAGAGATGCTCGAAACGAGGTCAGATACCGACAATCGCACTACCCTCGTAGCTTGTTAGTTTATTACCAGCCCTGGCGGACTGCGTTGAGTGTGTGCCCGGACCCGGTTAACTGCAGCCAAAACAATAAATAGCGGATTAGAAAAACCAGGTCGCTGGCTTGATCGGTCAGCGACAGTGCCCAACGGGTCAACGGGTCATGAAAGCAAGCGACCTCCATCTACATCCAGCGCAATGCCAGTTACAAATTTAGCTTCCCCAGAGGCAAGATAGGCAAAGGCATCGGCGACATCTTCGGGCAAGGCTCGCCGGCCCATAGGTATTCCTGCCACCACTTTTGCCTCCAGCGCTTGATCCAGATCTTTCTTGCCAGAGACCTGGAGGTCAAAATTAGTAGCCGAAGATACCGGGCAAACGCAATTGGCGCGAATCTTCGGCGCCAGCTCAATTGCCATAGTCTGCGTTAAATTAATCACGGCTGCTTTAGATGCATTGTAGGCTGCCAGTCCAGGACGAGGTCGCTTGCCACCCACCGAAGCCGTGCTGACGATACAGCCGCCTTCGGGCATATGAGGCACACTCAACTTGGTTGCAAGAAAAATACTCCTCACATTAATGCCCCACATGGAATCAAAATCCTCGGTTGACATCCTCGTCATATAAGCGCCTTTATGAGGCGCTCCAGCGTTACAGCAAAGAACATCTATCTTGCCGTAGGCTTTCACAGCGGTCTTCACCATGTTCTCATTATCTGCTTCGAGAGCAACATCCGTCTCGACTGCAATGGCATTGGTCAATTCTCGCGCCAGTGCTTCTGCGCCGTCAACATTTCGATCAGCAAGCACTAACCAGGCGCCTTCCTGGGAAAATTTTCTTGCGATAGCTGTTCCAAAACCGGATGCTGCGCCGGTAACAATAACAGACTTGCCTGCAAACCTTCCCATACATTCCTCCCAGTTAGTGTTTCATATTCAGTCGGCCAGATAAGTTTGTTCGGCACTTTCAGGGCAGCGTTTCTTCTGCTACCACCACCATGGTCTTACCAAAATTTCGACCCGCCAGCATGGCTTGAAAAGCCGCCGGCGCCTTTTCCAGGCTGGACCAGCGATCCTCTCTATAAAACATCTTTTCATCCCGAACATAATCACCGACTTCGGACAAAAACCGATCCTGATACTGATCAACGAAATTTCCAACGAACAGGGAATTAACTTCAACCTGTTTAGCATCAAACACGCGCTGACCAGTAGCCTTCCATACCTCACGGGCATCGCTACCATCGGTATTACCGTACTGGGATATCAACCCACAGACAGTAATCCTGGCTCTGCTATTGAGCAATCCCAGAACCGTCTCATAAACTTTGCCTCCGACATTTTCAAAATAAATATCGCAGCCATCAGGACACGCATTATGCAGCTGCTCTGAAAAATCTTCGGCCAAATGAGAAACACAGGCATCTAGCCCCAATTCTTCCAGGCAAAACCTGACTTTTTCTGCCGTGCCGGCGATACCAACTACCCGGCAACCAGCCAGCTTGGCCAATTGTGCTGCCACCTGTCCTACGCCGCCCGATGCAGCAGAAACGACAACAGTTTCGCCAGCACGAGGTTGACACTGAATGAGCAGTCCCGAATAAGCCGTTAATCCCAGCATCCCCAAAATGCCGATCGCCGTGGACAGAGGAGTTTTGTCAGGTTCTAAACGCCGCGGGTGCATATAACCAAAACGGCTGATGCCCTCTCCTGTAAGGCCATAACTTTGCCAGCCATTGGTGTTGAAAATATAATCCCCAGGCTCAAACGGTCCCTTGTTACTGGACACAACCTGGGAAACTGTCCGGCCATGGCATACCTGCCCTGGAACCTCCGTTCCATTACGCCTTCGTCCCCACTGATACGGGTCCATAGACAGGTAAATCGTACGGGTCAGTACCTGCCCAGGCGCCGGATCAGGTACCTGTTCCTGACCAAGTACAAAATCCTGATCCACCGGCCATCCGCCTCTGGGGGTCTGCGCTAACTGCCATTGGTTATTGATCATGGGCCCTGCCCCTGGGTTGTACTTCAAAATAAATGTTTTGTATGAGAAATTTTTCTCCAAAATTCTTGCTTTAAATATTTTGCTTTAGCGTAGTGGAAACAGGCACTTTCCTGGGCAGGACCGCGATATTTCACGTCTGCTTCAGCTCCACCAGAATCGCTCTGTACGCTTCACCCAGATTGGTCGCGGTTTCGACATGGCCTTTTGGAATAAAATCAGCTTTGCCGGGGACAGGGGAAAATTCTATGCTGTCACCCATTGCCCCTCCAGTACCTTCATGAAACTGCACGGCGATGGGACCTGTCCCGGATATATTCAGCAAAAAATAATCATGCTCGTGGCGATGCCTGGGGATGCTGCCTCCAGCCGGCACCCGCTGGTTCCAGACACGAACCGTATCGTCTTCAAAAACAATTTCAGTCGCTATGGGATGATCTTCAGTCATTGATAATCTTCCCCAGACGCTCATTAGCGGCAAGAAAATCTTCCATAAAATCATACACCACCTGACGCGAAGTCAGCGACTGGTTCATCATACCCACGCCCTGACCCACAAAGAAAGTGGCCAGCTGCTTTGCGCCTTCATGACCGATCTCCGCCATTTTAGTTACCTTGGCCAGGGCCGGCTCACTCACTAAAGACTGCAGTGGCATAGCCAGTGGATCCGGCGCATCTTCACTATGCTCCCAGGCATCGGTCCAGGGTGACCTGATCTGCCTAGAATATTTACCGGTCCGGCTGCGCGAACGAACCGTCTGACTCGAGCCTGCTGCCAACAACTTTTCCTTAATAACAGGTGACGTTTCTGCTTCCTGGGTTGTCAACCAGACGGATCCCGTCCAGGCGCCATCAGCCCCCATGGCCATCGCAGCCGCCATCTGCCGACCCGTGACAATACCGCCTGCTGCCAATACTGACACATGCGGATATTTTTCAACGGCCTGCGCTACTTCTGGAACCAGGACCATGGTTGATACTTCGCCACAATGACCACCCGCCTCTGTGCCGGCGACTATAAGAATGTCGACCCCCGCCTCTGCCTGTTTAATCGCGTGGTGCTTAGCGCCGACCAGGGCGCCTACCGGTACGTTATGCTGCTTGCCCAGTTCCAGCATGTAGCGTGGCGGCACCCCCAGTGCATTAACAATAATGCTGATGGGGTGAGCAAAAGCAACGTCGAGGATATTTGCTGCCCGTCCCTCGCCCAGAAACCCGCCATTGCCCCGGGATGGCCCACTTTGATAGACATCCGCTGTGTCGACATTATGCCGGGCCAGGATACCTGCGGCAAAATTCTTATGTTCATCAGGGATCAAGGCATGTATTTCCTGGGCCGATAAACTTTCATCTTTATTGGCCATTGACGTGGGAACAATAAGGTCAACACCATAGGGCTTGCCGTCAATATGGTCATCAATCCACTGCATTTCTATTTCAAGCTGATCGGGCGTGTAACCAGCCGCCCCCAGAACGCCCATACCCCCCGCTTTAGAGACTTCACAAACCACGTCCCGGCAATGAGTGAAGGCAATTAACGGAAATTCAATTCCCAGCGTGTCACAAATCGGCGATTTCAAGGCATTCTCCTTTTCAATGTTATACTGATGCTTCTGATCATTAAATCGTGATGGGTCGAACATAACAGAGTTTTACCGCAGGAAAATACTTTTTTCTGCAAGGATGCCGCCAAAAGGCCCTGGCTAGCGCTCCACCGGGCCTTTCACTTCTGCGGACAGTGATGTAATTTTTCCAGTATCGAGCCGACCTGCTGGTCATCAAGCGCACCTGAGTTGAAACTGGTGCGATCAATCAGGTCACCGAAACGCCCCACCCATTCATCAACCACTTCATCAGGCGAGCCAACGATCGTGAATGCTGCCAGAATGTCGTCTTCAATCAACATCGCCATCTCCTCAGTGCGATGCTGTTTCATCAGCTTGTTCAGTTCGGTCTGCAGTTCTCCCCAGCCATGCGCATCCAAAACCATTCGGTAACCCGGTGTAGAACCATAAAAAGCAATTCTTCCTCTGGCTACTTCAATCGCACTATTGATCTCCTGGTCTGAATTACCGGTTGCAATCAAGGGTGAAAAATC
>JAPKEK010000293.1 GCA_028822125.1 Pseudomonadales bacterium
CCAAGGGCTGATCTGCTTCCCGACGTTCATTTTCAGCAAAAGCTGTTAAACCGTCGGCCTGATAGATACGCTCTGCTTCATCAGAAAACACCACAGCATCTGCATCAAAAGCAAAATTAAGGTGAGGCGAATCGGTGCGATTACCGCTGCCTGGCAGTATAGAAGCCGCAGCCATACCATTATCCAGCGCATCGGCGACATCAATTGGATCTGTCGATAAAAAGAGGTGACAGCCGAATGGGCCCATATAACGATAGGGAGGTGACCCACCGGTAAATGCCGCTCGCGTAATATCCAACTGATGATGATCAATAGAGTTAAATACCCTGAGCCCGGTATCAGCACTGTTTCGGGAAAGTAGAATCACCTCTACTTGGACCCGACCGCCGCTGTTGAGCGCCAGGAGTTTCTGCACTAAAGGGAAAGCATCGCCTGGTAACAAAGGCTCCTTTTCATGAGCAACCTGGTATTCTGCATAAGCTCGCAGACCATCTTCACGAAATACCCGATCGCTCGCCTGCAGATTAAACAGGGCGCGACTGGATATTGCCAGGATCAATCTACTAGGATTTGATGTCACCGCTGGATTATCCTTAGAATTTAAATTTGCAGGCACCCTAAAAGACTATATCCTTAGTTCCCTATGAGCAACAAACATCCAACAACCAGCGGAAAATCGGTTAGCACCACTGTAAAATCGTTTCTGACCGATGCAGACCGGTACTTACCTGACAAAAAGGGACAGCATCCAGCTCGCCTCATTTTTGCGCTTGACGCGACTGCCAGCAGAGAACTGGCCTGGGATCACGCCTGCGAGATCCAAAGGGATATGTTTTCGGCAGTCCATGAGATTGGCAGCCTCGCCGTGCAACTGTGTTACTACAGGGGATTCAGGCAATTCAATTATAGCCCGTGGAGCACCAAAGCCAAACCGTTGCAGGATTTCATGGCTAAAGTCTTCTGTCAGGGCGGCCACACCCAGATAGAAAAAGTACTACAGCATGCCCTGGCCACCCAAAAAACACATAAACTAAAGGCAGTGGTTTTTGTAGGAGATGCTGTTGAAGAACTCCCTGACACACTTTGTGAAATAGCAGGCCATATGGGTTTACTGAATATACCCCTATTTATATTCCAGGAAGGACAGGATTACCAGGTGGCCCGAACTTTTCGGCAAATGGCAGACTTGAGTGGTGGCGCCTACGCGCCTTTTAACCTGCAAAGCCGTGAACAACTGAAAAACCTTCTCTCTGCAGTCGCCGTATTTGCGACCGGTGGCAAGTCCGCTGTGCAAGCATTAAGTAAGGCCAATCCGGAACTGTTACCCTTCCTTAAACAATTACGCTGATCATGATTGCCCGAATCGCCATTTTAGCTGCCATTGCCATCGCTATCTTTTTCATCCTGAAATCGGTTTTAGCCAGGAAACAAGTCAGTGTAAGACAATTTTTCGTACTCTACGGCGTGGTTATGGCGGTTATTTTAATCGTCTTTCTAGCAGTTACCGGCAGGCTCCACCCCCTGGCAGCTGCATTTGGCTTGTTTCTAGCCGCTGTATCACGTCTGTTGCCACTGCTCTTACGGGGCACTCAGGCAATTAGAATCCTGGCAATGCTTAAGAACATGATGGGGTCGACCGCGAGTCGATCTAACCCTGGGCAGCAACAGCGAACCGAAGCCAGGAGTACCTATTTTAATATGATCCTCGACCATGAAACGGGTTTCATGGATGGAACTGTTCTGGCCGGATCCTTTACTGGTAGGCAACTCTCCGAGCTGCAACTGGGTTCGCTGCTGAAACTGCTTGGTGAAGTTGCAAATAACGAAGAATCAAAAATGCTGCTCGAAGCCTTCCTCGATAGAAGTCACCCCCACTGGCGGGAATCAGATGGACAGGAACAGAATGCAACGCCATCCAATCCTATGACTCGCGAAGAAGCCCTGTCCATACTTGACCTGTCCGGTCAACCGTCAAAGCAAGAAATCGTGCAGGCTCACCGGACCCTGATGCAGAAAATGCACCCTGACCGAGGCGGTTCCACCTACCTGGCGGCACGAATAAACGCTGCAAAAGATATATTGATTACAGGACTTTAATGGCATGAAGGCTATCGCCATAACACGCCATGAAAACATGGCGACAAGAGGAGGCTATTACCCATGAAACTGGATAAAGCCCCTGACCTGAGGTCAACCATCCAGCAGTTTAAAGATTTTGTCCTTAAACACTGGATAAAACCGCAAACGCAGCTGACCGCAGGCCATCCCAAAACTCTCTGGCAGCAGGCTCTAAACAATAAAGGATGGAGCACACCAGACTGGCCTGCTCATTTAGGTGGTACAAACTGGACTGCGATCGAAAGATATCACTGGTACAAAGTCACCTTCCAGGCCCGTTGCCCGCCAGGAGATATCCTGGCCAAGGAACTGGTCGGCCCCCTGTTATTCAGCTTCGGGAATTCACAGCAAATCACCTACCTCGACGGCATTCGTACTGGAACGGACATCTGGGGCCTGGCCAGATCGCAGGGAAACCATGCCGTCAGTCCAATGCATATCTCAGCTGGAACCACAAAACTGCTGGTTATCCTTGAACAGCCAGCCCACCAGTCAAGTCTGGCACTTGCACACCAGCCGGCAAAGGCACTCGGCCAGGCGGGTCCTTTGCAGATCAATAAAGAATTTGAACTGCTGGGTCACTCGAATCAGGCTCACAGTATGATGAAAGCCGTGCAACTCAAATACCCGCCTGTTGCAGCAATTTGCAGAACAGCTGGCGCTATCGATCAACTGGCACTGGGCATGGCTACTCGTAGCACAACAAGACAGGAACAGCAGGCCTTCGCAGAGATTTCCATTGCCCAGCACGGCATCGAAATATACTGCCAGAGATTGCTAGCAGCGGAACAGACCGATCTGATGCCACTGGTGACTCGGGCAGCACGTAAGATCATGATTAAAATTAAGGCATTAGAACAAAACCTAGCAGGCTACTATGGTTTAACTGCCGCCACAGAACCTGGTAGCAACGAAAAGGAAACACCGATTAGCGATTTGACGGATATTTTTCAATACTGCGAACCGTTGGATTTATTCGATTCATTCGCTGAATAACCCAAGCACTGGCACAATTCCTTCATCACTGAGACTCGACCATGAAACAGCACTTGAAGGCCATCATTTTCGATCTAGATGGTACCTTATTGGATACCCTGCTAAGCATAGCCTGCGCTTTCAACCGTGCACTTGATCAACTGGGTTACCCTCAGCACGCGACTGAAGCCTATCGATACTTTATTGGAGACGGCGTTTTCCAATGTGCCAGCCGCTGTCTGCCTGCGGCCGAACGGAATAAGACAACCGTCGATCAACTGGTTCAAGTCGAACGCGTCGAATACGCCAACAGCTGGCATCAGCAGGTACAGCCCTATCAGGGAATAGTCGAGCTGCTGACCGAGCTCAGCAAACGGGGAATTGCAACTTCGGTACTAACTAATAAAGATCAGGCCGCCGCTGAGCAATGTATCCGCCGATTCTTCCCAGAACACAGCTTTCACCATATCATAGGACATGATGGTAGTCGGCCACACAAACCTGATCCCAGCGGTGGCGAATGGATTCTCAAAGCTTCTGGTATTAATTACCAACAGGCAGCAATGGTCGGCGATACCGCGGTGGACATCCTCACAGGCAAAGCTTGCAAGATACTTGCAATTGGTGTGTCATGGGGATTTCGGGGCCCCAGAGAGCTCACCGAGGCGGGTGCAGCCTACGTGATAGAGCAACCCCATCAATTACTTGAATTGTTATAGGAAAATCGATGAATACAGCAGATCACAACCTTGCTCCCAAAGATCTTGATAGTTTCTGGATGCCATTCAGCGCGCAGCGCAATTTTAAGCGTGACCCGCGATTTATCGTTTCAGCTAAAGGCATGTACTATACCGACAGTCTAGGCAAGCAGGTTTTAGATGGTAGCGCGGGTTTATGGTGTGTCAATGCAGGCCATTACCGTGAGCCCATTAACCAGGCTATCGCCCGGCAGTTATCGGAGCTTGATTTTGCACATAGTTTTGGCTCAGGACACCCCCTCGTCTTTGATTATGCCAGTCGCCTGGTTAAGCATTTTCCAGACCCTCTAAACCACGTATTTTTTACCAATTCTGGCTCTGAATCGGTCGATACCGCCCTGAAAATCGCGCTCGCTTACCATCGGAAGAGAGGTGAAGCAGGAAGACAACGCCTCATCGGCCGGGAGAAAGCCTATCACGGTATGGGTTTTGGCGGCCTTTCCATCGGTGGCCTTGGGAAAAACAGAAACCCGTTCGGCCTGTTATTACCAGGAACTGACCACCTCCGGCAAACCCATGGATTAGCAGAAAATACTTTTTCACGTGGTTTACCTGAACACGGTGCTTATCTTGCTGATGACCTCGAACGACTGATCGATCTGCATGGTGCTGATGCCATCGCGGCCGTTGCAGTAGAGCCTATAAGTGGCGCGGGAGGCGTTCATTTGCCACCCAAAGGTT
>JAPKEK010000294.1 GCA_028822125.1 Pseudomonadales bacterium
TACGCCGTGTGAACCGATTCTTAGTATCGATCAGGCCATGGCTGAACAGGCCTTTGTTTTGCCGTCTCGACAGTTCTCCCTGAATGATGTTGACAAGGGCATGCAGGAAAGTGACGGTCAACTCAGTGGCGCATTGTATATCAAAGGCCAGGAACACTTTTATCTGGAGGGGCAGATTAGTGTTGCCGTTCCTGTAGAGGATGGCGGCGTGGAGGTCTTTACATCCTCGCAACACCCCAGCGACATACAAGCCACGGTTGCCGGCGTATTAGGGATTGCCAAACACGGAGTACAGGTGTCAGTGCGTCGCATGGGCGGTGCTTTTGGTGGTAAAGAAACCCAGGCCGCGCCGCTCGCGTGTATTGCTGCCTTGTTTGCTGTGCGTAATGGCCGGACCGTGAAATACAGGATGCCACGCAAAGATGACATGATTCAGACCGGTAAAAGGCACGATTTTCAGAGCCGCTACCAGGTCGGTTTTAAGGCATCGGGAGAAATAACAGGCCTTAAAATTTCTCTGGCCGCGTTGTGCGGGTATTCGGCTGATTTATCTGAGGGTATTGTCGACCGGGCAATGTTTCATGCAGATAATGCCTATTTTTTGAATAATGCAGAGATAACCGGTTATCTGTGCAGAACCAACACGGTGTCCAATACGGCTTTCCGTGGTTTCGGGGGGCCCCAGGGTATGCTCGCAGTTGAGAGCCTGCTCGATGATGTGGCGCGTGAGATTAATATAGACCCGCTTGATGTCCGTCTGATGAATCTGTACGGAGGCAGCAAAACTGAAACACCCTATGGTCAGAAGATAACCGAATCGCCTATAAAAGACCTGATTCAGGCATTAGAAAGGCAATGTGATTATCGCAAAAGACGATTGCAGTGTGCGTCGTTCAATGCGGACCAGCGCTTTCAGCGTAAGGGATTAGCATTGACGCCGGTAAAATTTGGCATCTCGTTTACCACAACCCATCTCAATCAGGCTGGTGCTTTGTTGCACATCTACACGGATGGCAGTATCCAACTCAGCCATGGTGGTACTGAAATGGGCCAGGGCCTGCATACCAAGGTGGCGCAATTAGTGGCTTCTGGCTTAGGTGTTGATGTTGGATTAATCAATATAAGCGCGTCCAGAACAGATAAGGTGCCCAATACGTCGCCCACTGCAGCTTCAGCAGGGTCGGATTTAAACGGTCTGGCAGCACTCGATGCGGTTCGAAAGATAAAGCAGCGCCTGGCAGCGTTTGCCAAAGCGTGTTTTTTGTCTGATAGCATGGAGATTACCAATGGTATGGTGCAGCTTGACGAGCAATGCTTGTCATTTGAGGCATTCATACAGCAGGCTTATTTAAATAGAGTTTCGCTTTCTGCAACTGGCTTTTACAAGACGCCGGATATTCATTTCGATAAAGAAAAAGGTAAAGGCCAGCCCTTTTATTACTTTGCCTATGGGGCTGCCTGTTCTGAAGTTCTGGTGGATACCCTGACCGGCGAGTACAGGGTTACTCGTGTAGACATACTTCATGATGTGGGCCGGTCAATCAATCCTGCTGTGGATATTGGCCAGATTGAAGGCGGGTTTGTTCAGGGCATGGGGTGGCTCACGACAGAAGAGTTATTGTGGGATGATACGGGCAAATTGATTTCGGACAGTCCTTCAAATTATAAGATTCCTACGGCATTTGATATACCAGAACATTTTAACGTTAAGTTGTACGCTTCAGAGAACCCAGAACCGACTGCTTACCGATCCAAGGCCGTGGGAGAACCGCCATTAATGCTGGCTATTTCGGTCTGGTGTGCTTTACGGGATGCTTGTGCCAGTCTGGCTGACTATTCCTATAGCCCGCCACTGGCAGTTCCGGCAACCCCTGAACAGGTTTATTGGTCGATGCAAAATGCCCTGGCGGCTGTTAATAGAGGGGACCGATAGGATGACGTTTCGCTGGCAGGAAGCCATCCATCAGTGTCATAACAAGGGGCAGGCATTTGTAGTAGCAACCATATTGACTACTGCGGGTTCGACTCCCAGAGATGGTGGCAGCAAGATGGTTGTTACCGAAAAAGATGGCTACGACAGTGTCGGTGGTGGCCGCCTCGAATTGCTGGTCGTCAGGCGTGCCAGGGAATTACTGGCCATTGGTGTGCAGGCGCAGTTGGTTGAGCATTTTCCTCTGGCAGGAAAAGCTCAACAGTGTTGTGGCGGTAGTGTCAGCGTATTGCTTGAAATCTTTCCTCAAGCAAACCTCAGAATAGCGCTGTTCGGAGCCGGTCATGTCGGTCAGGCATTGGTTTCCATTCTGGCAGGCTGTGACGCGCGAATTGATTGGATCGATTCCCGTAAAGATATGTTTCCAGCTTTACCACCGGCAAATGCTGCTATCAGGGTGAGCGATCAGCCGGAAGAGATTGCAGGCCAGTTAACCCGTGATCAGATTGCCGTTATCGTCACCCACGATCATCAGCTGGATTACCGGCTTGTTCGAACGCTGTTGGACGAAACTGAAGTTGCGTATATAGGTCTTATCGGGTCTAAAACCAAGGCAGAACGATTTCGACGCCGATTAATTCAGGATCAGATGCCGGAAAGCGAAATGGGCCGTTGGCGCTGTCCGGTGGGCCTGGATACAGTCACGGGCAAGCTTCCCATGGAGGTCGCCGTTTCAATTGCTGCAGAGATTCTTGCGCTACAACCGAAGCAGACTTCGTCTTCGGTGAGCTGGAAGTCGATCAAAAAGGTATTGAGAGAGCCATGACACTCCCAGGATTCAATGCAATGTCGGCTGAAACTGCCCTTGCCAGATTACTAGGGTGCTGCCATTCAAGGGCCTGGGCGACGCGGCTGCTGGCTGAACGTCCATTCAAAAGCGTGCAGGCGTTGACTGAGTTAGCCTCGGAGGTCTGGTTTTCTGTGAATGAACCAGCCTGGCTTGAAGCTTTTGCCGCTCATCCAAAAATCGGTGATCTTGATGTTCTGCGTGACAAGTATGCCGTGACGGCTTCTCTGGAGCAGGGCCAGGTTCAGCAAGCAAGCGATGCAACCTTGCATGGGTTGGCAGATTTGAACCAATTATATGAGTGCAGGTTTGGATTTATTTTTATTGTATTTGCCACGGGAAAATCAGCAGAAGCAATGCTTGCATTGTTAAAACAAAGGCTGAATAACAATCGAAATCTGGAGCTTGAAACTAATGCGCTGGAACAAAACAAAATTACTTTGTTGAGATTAAGCCGTCTCTTCCAGGTAGATAAGATGGGAAGTTAACGCCGGCAGAGCAGGTGGTCTGCTAAACCCGGCAGATAGCAGTTTCAGCTGAACAGATGATGAACAGGACAAACTTATGACGAGACAGGCTATTACTACACATATTCTGGATCTGGTGACCGGTAAACCGGCCGCAGGGGTGGTCGTACAATTGTTTGAATCGGAAAAGCAGCTAGCCAGTGGGCTGACCGACTCGGACGGCCGGGTCGTAAATTGGTCAGATGCGTTCGAGCTCCGGTCATCCACCTATAAGTTGGTTTTCTCTGTGGGAAGCTATTTCCTTAAGCAGGGGATGGAGCCTTTTTATGAGGATATAGCTATCGCATTCAGGGCCAGTGAAGATGAAAACCACTATCATGTGCCACTGTTGCTGAGTCATTACGGCTACTCAACCTATCGAGGCAGTTAAGCGGTGAAACAACGATTTGTAAGAGCCAGAGGGCTACACTTTCCAAGCCCGGTTTTCTCAGAATTTGATTATTTTGATGATGCTATCCTGCATATCGAAAATGGCTATGTTAAACGGTTTGATGCGGCCCAGCTGTTTTTTAACGATGGCCTTCACGAGGGCGCCTGTGAGCACCATCCAGAGATGCTGTTACTGCCAGGCTTGATCGATGCTCATGTACACTTTCCTCAGGTCGAAATTATTGCCTCGTTCGGTGATCAGCTTCTGGATTGGTTGCAGCACTATACCTTCCCCGCGGAAGCAAAGTTTGCGGATGAGCAGTATGCTCGAGCCGCCGCTGTTGAGTTTGTCGATCTTTTATTAGCCCATGGCACAACAACCGCCTTTACCTATGCTACAAGCCATCGTCATTCTGCCGATGTACTGTTCGAGGCTGCCTATGCCAAGTCGATGCGGTTAGTAGCAGGCAAGGTGATGATGGACAGAAATGCGCCCTCTGCCCTGGTCGATAGCGTGGCCACGGGTAAGGCTGATAGCGAGTATTTAATTAATAAATGGCATGGTCGAGGCCGTCTTGGTTATGCGGTTACACCTCGATTTGCAGGCACCTCTACCGAACAACAGTTGCAGAGCGCCGCCGATTTGGCTGCTGCCTATCCAGGCATCTGGGTGCAGACCCACCTTTCAGAGAATCTGGCTGAATTAGACTGGTTGCGGTCTCTGTACAGTGATTTCCAGGATTATTTCTCGCTCTATGAAAGGGCGGGGTTGGCGACGCCGCGGTCTGTATTCGGCCATTGTATTCATTTGAGTGATAACGAATTAGCCCGGCTTGCTGAAACGGGTGGTATTGCG
>JAPKEK010000295.1 GCA_028822125.1 Pseudomonadales bacterium
CTTGGCTAGGGCGTGTAACTTAATCCAGGTGATTCTCCTAAAGATTCGGGCAGAAGCCGGTAGGCGTCTGCCATGAATTCTGACAACAGCGGTCTTGTATCCCTGGGGTCGATCATATTTTCGATTCCGAACGCGTGCGCATTACGCAAGGGAGAAGAAATAGCCTGAAGTCGATCTTCAATTTCCTGCCGTTTCGCCTCAGGGTCTGTCGCTGATTCAATCTCCCGCTTGTACGCAATTGCAGTACCCCCTTCTATGTGCATCGAACCGCCATGCGTAGAAGGCCAGGCATAACGACGATAAAATCCTTTCTCCCGGTGATGCAATCCCCCGGCAACACCATATAACTGCCTGATCACAATGCAGGCATAGGGCATACTACTATTATGTATTTTAGTTAAAACCCGTGCGCCGGCTCTGACAATACCAGCGATTTCCTGTTGTTGGCCAACCGAAAATCCTGGCTCATCGGCAAAATAGATCAGCGGCAGATTAAAGGTTTCACTCAGTTCGACCAGCCGAATTGTTTTTTCCCCAGCCGCAATATCCATGGAACCGCCATTGAATTTGGGGTTGTTTGCCATCACGGCACAGGGCATACCATTGATACGGGCAAGCCCTGTGACCCGCGCCTTACCATAATAAGGCCCTATTTCAAAAAAACTATCCTGGTCTAGAACAGCCTGCAGAATCTTTCTTGGATCATAAATCTGGCGCCGATTTTTTGGCACGATACTCATCAGGCTCTGATCCCGTCGATCGGAATCATCTTCGCAGTCAATAACCGGTGGTAGTTCATGCACACTTGAGGGCAGGTAAGAAAGAAATCTTTTAATCTGGTTTATGGCATCGGCTTCATCGTCGGCAAGATTCATGATGACGCCATTTTTGACCTGGATTCGCTCATCGCCCAGGTCCTCCTTGGTAATTGCCTGCCCTGTAGCCTGCTCCACCACCTTGGGTCCTGCAACAAAAACCTGACTGGTATTTCTGACCATCAGGTTAAAATGACACAGGCAAGCCTGCACAGCGGGCAACCCAGCTACAGAACCCATGACTGCAGATACCACCGGCACTGTCTGCATCAATCTGATACCCAGGTCTGCTCCGGCACCCTCTGGCAAGTAAGTACGACCTATCTTTTCAAAGGTTTTAACGCTGCCACCGGTTGCATCAAGTAATCTGATATAAGGGACTCTTGAATTAAGTGCATATTGCTCAATGAACCTCGACTTATTGCCTACATTTGCATCGGCAGAACCACCCCTGATGGTAAAGTCGCCTCCAGAAAAGGCGACCTTACGGCCATTGACCCTACAGGTACCAATGAGGGTATTCGACGGCTTGAGCGATTTTAAGGTTTGCCCTTGCCAGTCAGGTGACCCTGCCAAAGTGCCTATTTCCTCCAGACTGGCAGGGTCCTGGAGCAGATCTATCCTTTCACGTACAGTGAGTTTTCCCCTGCCATGATGAAAAGCGATGCTTTCTTCGCCACCCATCTGCTCGGCCATCCGGCTTTGTCGTTGGATCTCGTTTATTTCATCTTGCCAGCTCATGTTGATCTCCTCAAGGGTTTGGAAAAAGCAAGACGCCTGCCCACTCACCTCCATGTATCTCCCAAGCTAACAAATCATTGATACAAATTCACCTCGTATTATGAGCTCACCAGAATCTAGGTAAAGAACAGCTTTGCCTGACCTTATTCAAACCAGACAAAAGCGTAATCTGAAGCAGTGATTATGACTTCCGGGGTTTAGAATTTAATCTGGGTATCAACCTGAATTCTGCGATAATCACGCGAGCCGCTGGTTATATCCTGCTCATTAGAAAATAAGGTCACCGCCAGCATCCATGCTTCACTAACAGCCCAATCGCCCTTAAAGATGTGGCCCCTGGCATTTGTACCACCACCGGCAAAATCAGAACTGCTGGTCAAGCCAAATACGGCATCGGCTTCAAGGTGGTTATAGCGGTAACCAAACTGCCAGGAGCCTGCCCGCTTTGCCTTACCCAATCTGAAACCCGCAGCCCAGCCCTTGTCTGCTGTTTCTATAGCGAGATTCTGAACCTGTTCTGCAAACACCACCACCGGGGAGCCGCCTAAATTCAACTCCGCTTGTGCAAAAACCTGAAACTGCTCATAGTCATAATGGTAACCACAAGCTGGAAAGGCCATATTGCCCGAACACGTATGGCTGTTGCCAAAGTAATCTTCACCGCCAAAAAAATTCTTCCTTCCGGCAATCGCTAATTCGTAATACCCCAAACCCGCAGTGACCTTAGCCTCGCCTAATTGTCTTACCAGTCCACCCTGCAAGCCAATGACGAAAGACTGATCTTTTTTAGTGTCACTTTCGAGCCAATTTAACGCGCCATGCACAAATACCGCGTCAGACCGATAAGACACGGCAAATCCTTCAGGATTGTAATCGTTGTCCCAGAGCAACTCTGACTTTTCCGGTTTAAACCAGACGTTCTTAAACTTACCTGCTCTCAGGGTTAACAGATCACTCATGGACCACTGCAGATAAGCCAGGTCCAAACCCAAGTCCTTGGTCGAACCTGCACCGCCGAGGGATTGGTTGCTGGATAGGGGATTCACACTACCGCTGGCAAGACCCACAATCAGCTTCAGCCCATCACTCACTGCGGCTTGCACACGGATTCGGGCACGCAACCGGTTACGCTCTTGATCAGCAGAGCCCTGAACATCCAGGCTTTCATAACGATAACGAAAATCACCTGTCAAAATAATGTTATCTGTCCAGAAATCTGAGCCTGGTGCTGGCAAGACCGGTCCCTTAGCTGCAGTACCCATAGCATCATCAGACCCGCCTGTGGACGCATTATCTAGTTTCAAAGCCGCATTTTCCGCTTCCAGGGCGGCCACTCGACTCACCAGGGCAACAAGCTCACGCCTGATATCATCCAATTCGGTAGAATCACTGGCAATCGCCTGCCCAGCACTTCCCAGGGACATTAACACCGCAAAGAACCCAAACAGCGCATTCATAATAGGTTTACCTTTTAATTTTTTACTAGCACTTGCGATCAGATGCGAATTTTCGCACGAGTCAGTCAAATTCAGGTAATTTTTAATGGGCATTAAACAAACAATTAATGGCTACAGGCCCACTCGATACGGCGCGTTCGATTGCCTCGCACAGATCTGGTTAATCATATAAATCACCATGTTGGCCAAAACACGGCTTTAGCAAAGTAATATTAGCGATCCAATGACTTTACTGGCCTGGCCAGCAAAGCCAGTGCCGCCAACTTCTTCGTTGCATAAAGTTAATAGAGAACAGAGCTAATTTAGTGGCGGAAAGCCAGGCAAAAAAAAGAGCCGCTAAGCCCTTTTTTCTTTAAAGCAAAAAAAGAGCGGTTGCCCGCTCTTTTTTTTACTAGCTTATATCAGAAGTTGTAGGATAAGCGCCCATAATAATAAGAGCCCTGCCAATCTAGTAAACTATTACCCAAATACTTCTGTCCACAACAGGCATCGAAAAGCTCGTCCTTTGCAGGATACTCGTCGGTCAAGTTGCGGCCGCCCAAGCTCACCTTAAGCTCATCAGTGACCGAATATGACACTTCAAGGTCAAGGTATACTACAGAGTCATAGGTTTGGACATCACCGGCTGCACACGAACCGCCACCGCAATTATCCCATTCGCCATAGTAACTGGCTCTACCCATGGCTGACCAATCACCCATGTAGTGGTTATAGGTCAGTATCCAACGCGTGTTCGGCGTAAAGTTCGTGAAGTCATACCGACTTTCAGCATTGAAGTACACCCCCAGCGTCTCTACATCAGACTCAAACGAAACATCGTTGTAGTTCAGCGAAGCCGTTAACTTACCGCTTGAATTCTCAAAATCAAATGGCATGGTTGCGACAATATCTACACCTGAAGTAGAAGTATCAAAAGCGTTAGTAAACCAGTTAACACCACCGATCGAATTGGCCCCATCAACGCCGGCCGCTGCCAAGGCTTGATAATTGGCGAACGCCGCGCCCGAATCCGGATCAGTTGATACATCCTGAGTAGACACCGCATTGGTACGATCATCAATATTAATCACATAAGCATCAATGGTCAAAGTAGCGATCTCACCCGTTAGGACCATTCCCACGGTCATACTTTGGGTCGTCTCTGGTCTCAGAGGCGTAGCACCTAACGCACCTGCAACCGGTCCACCCGCTGGGAACAAGCCCACAGCAACTGGAAAACCATTTGGCAACCGGGTTGACACGTTGGTTGTACCCTGCTGACCCGGTGTTGGCGCTCTGAAGCCCGTGCCAAGAGATGCCCTTAGGCTAACCTGATCTGAAACATGGTAAATACCCGCTACTTTACCAATAATTTCCGAATCAAAGTCTGAGTAATCTTCATAGCGAATCGCAGCCTGGTAAGAAAACTCATCAGACAAGTCGCCACTTAACTCAGCATAGAGCGCAAAGGAATCACGAGCATAAACACCTGAGAACGCAGGCGAATAACCCGGGAACCCATTTGA
>JAPKEK010000296.1 GCA_028822125.1 Pseudomonadales bacterium
GCCAGCAACCTTTGGTGGTGGAGAGGCTGGATTAGCTATTCTTTGGCATAGAACAGACCGAGTTTTAACTAGGCGGCGGCAATGGCCAGCAGTGCGTCCAATCTAAGCGCTAACTTTTCAACGGTCGACCCAAACACTGGGACAACCAGTTGGTCTACCCCCAGGTCACGGTAACTCGCCGTGGTTTCCGGCGTTACCGGATGGCGATTCGGCCCGACAATCAGCGTGATATCCTCGCGCCGCCTATCGGCATCGGCCAGGGCAGCATCCAGAGCCTGTAGTCTCCTAGCCAGATCCGAAGGCGCCATATCATATCCGTACCATCCATCACCCTGCTGAGCCACTCTTTTGAGTGCTGCATCGCTCTCCCCACCGAAATAAATCGGCGGGTGCGGTTTCTGTACCGGTTTGGGATTAAAGTGGCAGGGGGTAATCTCAACGGAAGGGCTGCTGAACGTTGATACTCCCTCTGACCACAGTTCTTTCATCGCGTTAATATATTCTTCACACAGTTTGCCTCGCCTGGCAAAATCAGCACCCAAATTATCAAACTCTTCCTTAAGCCAGCCCACCCCGACGCCAAAATCAACCCGGCCCCCTGATAGAAAATCGACATCTGCAACCATTTTCGCGGTATATACGGGCTGACGCTGAGGCACCAGGCAAATGCCGGTTCCGAGGCGAATATTTTGAGTACAGCTGGCTATATAAGTGAGCGCAGTGAAAGGATCGAGCAAACCCTCAGGATCCCCGGGAATACGCCCGGAATTCGAATAAGGATAAGTAGAGGCATAGTCAGGAAAGAACATGACATGTTCGGGCACCCATATAGCATGCACGCCTTTACTTTCTACGAGCTGCACCGCCGCTTTAATAAAATTTGCAGAAGTGTGTTGGCTAAAAGCCATCGCTACACCAATCTTCATACTCTAACTCCTTATTGACTGAACCTGACCCCGTCTGTACTGATCTAAACGGGCCTGCAGTGAAATGGCCCGGATTGCCTAGGCTTGTCTAACTTAATCTAACACTTGAAAGCCAAAATTAAATCATCTTTTCACCGCAGCAGCATGGCTTCAACAAAGCCCCAGGCCCTTGCCCAGCTGTCAATTCCCCAGCCGGTTACGGTTATTGCCACAGGCGATGACCTGGTTTAGCATCCATAACTGCCCTGCTGCTAATCCGTGAATCCGACTCAAGCCACGCAGGCAGCAACAGCTGAAACCGGAGTGTGCTGTTAACCACCCACCAGGACTGGTTTTTCATCCAGGTAGAATGCAATTAACCTTCCAGCCATTGTCAGAGGATACCTTAAAACATGTCAACAACAATGAACGTCAAGCAAAGAGAGGCCTTTTTAAGTGATCTGCATGTCGGTGTCCTTAGCATTGCCAGGGATCAAAAAGGCCCCCTGACTGTCCCCATCTGGTACGACTACGAAACCGGTGGTGACCTCTGGATGATTACCAGCACATCATCCAGCAAAGGTCGATTACTTAAAAAGACAGCTAGAATAAGCCTCTGTGTTCAGACCGAACAAGCACCTTATCAATATGTCTCAGTGGAAGGTCCTTTTACAACCCAACCTCTGCGCGCCGGCCAATTACTACATATGGCCACCCGCTACCTTGGCAGCCAGGGTGGAAAAGCCTATGCCGAAGCGTCACCGGGCACGGCCGACAGCATTGTTGTAAGCATCAGCCCTGCGACCTGGTACACCGTGGATTACAACCTTTCATAGGCAAACCTCACGGCCTCCGGATCAGAGCCTCAGCCGACCTTCGGCCAATGTTCTCGAACAGCAGTTGATCCAGTGTCTGCGCGAGCCGCTTAACCGTTCCCGGCATCGGCCCCTGCAAATGATGTGGCTTGTATCTCTGGCATTATTAATGAGATAGTGCAGATATATTGCTTAACGCGGGAGGATCCCATGATCCCCAAATTATCATTTGCAATGGTCCAGACCGGCACTCGCCAACTCGAACCAAGGGATATTCTTATCCCGGACATTGATGAGGATTCGGCCATCCTGGAACTTGAGGCCTGTGGTATTTGCGGTAGTGATGTCGAACAATACGAAGGCGTCATCAGTGTGGAGCTGCCGCTCATTCCCGGGCACGAGCCACTGGGGCGAATAGCCAGGATAGGAGACCGCGCAGCGGCGCGGTGGCGGGTCGATGTAGGTGATCGTGTTGCAGTTGAAACCATGTTGTCGTGCAGATTCTGCAGTTGCTGCCTTGGCGGCCAATACCACCTCTGTCGCGACAGGAAAATCTATTCCTATATTCCCCTTTCTGAACAACCAGGCCTATGGGGAGCTTATTCACAGTATATGTATCTTCACCCAAACAGCATTGTACACAAAATGGATCCTGACCTGCCGGCGGAAACCGCAGTGATGTTCAACCCACTTGGTGCCGGGTTTCGATGGGCTGTTGAATTACCACAAACCCGGCCCGGCGATAAGGTCGTTATCCTGGGCCCGGGACAGCGCGGACTGGCCTGTGTCATAGCAGCCAAAGAAGCCGGAGCAGGCCAGGTCATAGTTACCGGACTCGAAGCGGACAAACCGAAACTGGAACTGGCCCTCGAATTCGGTGCGGATCACTGTATCGATGTCGACAATGAAAATTCCGTAAGACGCGTTAAGGAATTAACCGATGGAGGGGCAGATATCGTCGTTGATGTCAGTGCCAATGCGACCAGGCCCGTCAGGGATGCCCTGCACATGGTTCGTGCAGGAGGCACGGTCATCCTAGCGGGAGTCAAGGGGATGAAGGCAGTTGACGACTTTGTTTCAGACTATATTGTCCTTAAAGAGATAAAGATCCAAGGCGCTATCGGAGTCACATCAAGTGGCTATCAAAGTGCAATTAAACTCATTGAATCCGGCAGGTCACCCATTGCCAGGATGCACACCCATAACTTTGACCTAAGTGAAGCTGAACTGGCAATAAGGACACTGGGCCGAGACATTCCTGGGCAAGGATCCATACACTCCTGCCTGATACCGCCAAAATAGAATAACGGAGAGCAACATGGCAAAAGAGATTCCTTTTAATAACAAGGTCGCTGAAAGATTCATCAACAGCGAAGGCAGCGGTGGTCTGCCCGATTTCCTGGGCATTCGTATAACCGATGCCAGCGCTGGTACCATGACCGCAGAGCTCGAAGTCCGCAAGGAACTGCTGACCCAATTTGGCAATATGCATGGCGGCGTACTGTCAGCCTTCTGTGACCACATGCTGGGTTGTGTGTGTTACCCGGCAATGACCAAAGGCCAATGGGCCGCCACAACGGAATTTAAAATAAACCTGACAGCACCTGTCTCCCAGGGAATGGTTACTGCGACCGCCAGCATTATCAGCCTCACACGGACTCAAGCTGTGGTGCGCATTGACGTAATCAATGAAGGACGCGCGGCCGCTGTCGCCCAGGGCACCGTAACCATACGTGACCCGCGATAGGAGATATCATGGACGAAGAAAAGAAACTGAAGATGGCAAGGCAAATTACCGATGCGCTGCCCACCCCGGATGAAATACGCGATGACTGGGGCAAGCTTATTATCGATACCGTGTTACCCGCAGGCGTTTGGTCCCGGGAGGGTTTATCGCGGCGAGACCGTAGCCTCATTACCGTTGCCGCATTAACCGTGCTGTATAGACCCAACGAGCTGCGCCTGCACCTCGATCGGGCCTTGAATAATGGCGTGACCCGCAAAGAACTAGGGGAAGTCATCATGCATCTGGCTATCTATGGTGGCTTCCCTACCAGTGTTGAGGGTATGCATATCGCAAAGGAAGTCTTTGACGCACGAGACAAGGACGATGCTAAAACCGCTGACTAAAAGCCATCTTGAGGATTCAGCCCGTCCTATACAGCGTTAACAGCACGGGCAATCTCACCCCATCTACCCAGGTTATCTGGGTTTCTCTGGATATCTTCACTGGCAAGATAACTCACAACACGATAAGCGACTCCTTGATAGCGATTAATCAAAGCATCAGCCATATCATCCCACCGGGCGATAAGCGCAAAATGTTCCAGCATCTCATCGCTGATCATGTCTGCCATGCCCTGCATATCGCCTGCTTTCATCTTCTGCCCCAGTCGGGCTGTGGTCCCTGTAAAACCCAGATCGTCAAACTGGAACGCATAGTTACGCGTAGAGCCATAAAATGCGATCTGCGTTTTCGCTCTGTTTATCATCGCCCCGCGCGCTTCGGCGGTATCACCGGGGACAGCGAATACCGGTATAATCAGATCAATATCTTTGAGGCTCCGGCCTGCTTTTTTAGCGCCCGCGGCTAGCTCCGGTAACAGCCTGTTCTCGATGTACGCCATTGAATGCATGGGATGCACATGTACGCCGTCACATAGCTCGCCCGCCACGCGGCACATGTAAGGGCCGACCGCTGATATATCGATTTTAATGTCTTCATAGTCATGACGAGCCGGTGTCCATTGCCCGGGCAGTAACGACAGATTGTAATACGGCCCTT
>JAPKEK010000297.1 GCA_028822125.1 Pseudomonadales bacterium
CGCAAACCGAACTACCCACCAACCAGGCCGGTCTGGATCGGGGTAGAGCGTTATTCCAAAAGCGCCAGACCAATCCTGAAACCATGGCGAAATTCGAAGCTGCGCTGCTTGACAACCGCAAGAGCGGCTGGAACCGAATCGGCGCATTTGACCCGCACGAGCGTTCCCATGCACTAGATCTGTTTGGCTTTGAAATACAATGGGTACTACCCACCTTCGCCTTTCACCAGGTCGCCCATGTTGGCACCCATGACTTACTTGAAGCCGGAGCCTACACATTGAATAAGGCCATGGGTGAATTCTGTAGCCATGACCCAAGACTAAAGGCCATTGGTTATGTTCCCTTGAGCCTGGGCCCGGACAGCGCACTGGCTATTGCCCGACAGGGGCTCATGGATGGCTGTTACACCTTTATGGTTGACACCAACGAACCGGACGACAAGGCACTGTCCTTTACCCATCTGGATTTCGATCCCTTCTGGGCGTTATTCAGCCAAGCTCGAATTCCGTTAGTCTGCCACGTTGCCGTGAATGGCCATTATCGTGCCGTCCCGCAAAGTTTTAAGAACAATGGCAAAACCAGCCTGGAGCTGGGTGGTGATGCACCCGCTGGCGAGCTGGGCCTCATGACCATTGGCAACAGTGCCCAGATATTCCTTGCCGCCCTCATCTTTGACGACGTATTTGAGCGTCATCCTGGCCTGCGCTGTATCTCTATGGAACACGCTGGGTTCTGGCTGCCGAGCTGGCTGAAATCCCTGGATTACACTGCGGCTCTGTTCAAGCGACACAGAAAGTTCACCGAGCTGCCGTCTGATACCGCCAGACAGCGTATCAAGGTGTCACCTTTTGCCGGTGAACCGGTCGGCTGGATCATCGAAAACGTGGGACCCGAGATGCTGGTGTTCGCGTCGGATTATCCCCACCCAGAGGGAACATCGGACCCCATTGGAAAATTCGAAGCCACCATGACGGATTGCGACAAACAAACCATGGATGCATTCTACTATGGGAATATGGCCAATCTCATGGGTCTTGAAGGCTATTAAATGCACAGACAATCCACACAATAATCTAGCCTTAAAGCCTGCCATGGCTGATGGTCCCCTGTCTTCGGGTCTACCGCTCTGATTATCAGGGTTACCGCTATTAAAACTGAACCTGCCTGAAAACCTACCTTCATTCGCATAGAAACAGCATCGCTGACTACAGGCGCAGAACCTGGCCTTGCCTGCATTGACTTCGGGTTACTGTCTTCATAAAAAAACGGCCACGCGAGCCAACAATTCGAGTGAACCAGGGTGACGACAGTTGGATTAAAAATAGGCCAGGGCAAGACAGTTTAAACCGGTGTTGACCCTGAGCGATGCCTGAAACTAACAGCACAACTTCAGCCAGGCAGCCTGCCTGAGTCTCGCCAGCGCCAGTAATGACCATTTTCTAGATTAACGCCACCGCTCGAGCAGCCATAACGCCACATAGATGGACCCGATACTGCGCACTAGCATGAATATCCGCATTCATATCATCTCTGCTAAGCCTGACTTCAGCCAGCGCCTCAACACTGAAATTATCATTCAGCGCCTGTTCCATCGCGGTTGCCCTGAACACGCTGGCGGCAGCGCCGGTGATTGCGACCCGCACCCCCTCAGCTGTTTTTGCCACCAGCACGCCCACCGTTGCGTAGCGCGAGGCTGGATTGGGAAATTTCGCATACGCCGCTGAGGCAATGGCTGGAAAGCGAATTCCCGTAATCAACTCATCCTCAACCAGGGCCGTTTCAAACATGTCCTGAAAAAAATCATCACCCGCTATTTCCCGTCGGTCTGTGACAATACTTGCACCCAATCCTAATACCGCTGCGGGATAGTCTGCAGCAGGGTCGCTGTTTGCGACAGAGCCACCGATGGTACCTCTGTTTCGAACCTGCCGATCGCCTATTCCAGCTGCAACAGCAGCAAGCACAGGCGCCGCCGCAAATACCACTTCAGACTCTGCTACCTGACTGTGGGTAACCGTTGATCCTATCAGCAGACCCCCACCCGTTGCCTGTATTTCCCCAAGAGATTGGATTGCAGACAGGTCAATGAGGTCTGTCGGGGCTCTCAGCCTTTGCTTCATGGCAGGTATCAGGGTATGGCCACCGGCAAGGTACATGGCATCATCTGCTGCATTAAATAACGAAACCGCATCAGCAATGCTGTCGGGTTTATGATAATTAAAATCGTACATACGGCCTCCTTAATTTGACGCAGCAGCGTTCTGAATGGCCTGCCAGACTTTTTCCGATGTGGCTGGCATGTCCATATCGGTCTGACCCAAAGCATTCAGCACGGCATTCATAACCGCAGGGGGTGACCCTATGGCACCGGCTTCACCGCAGCCTTTTGCACCAACCGGATTATGCGTGCAGGGTGTACAGGTCATACCGACATCAAATGAAGGCACATCATCTGCCCTCGGCATGCAGTAATCCATATAAGACCCGGTCACCAGTTGACCTTCTGAGTCATAGACACAGTTTTCCATAAGCGCCTGACCAATCCCCTGAACCAGCCCGCCGTGCACCTGACCTTCAACAATCATGGGATTGATCAAGGTGCCAAAATCATCCACCGCAGTAAATTTCATGATTTTGGTCACCCCGGTATCAGGATCAATTTCCACCTCACAGATATGTGTGCCTGCCGGGTAGGTGAAATTGACCGGATCATAAAATGCTTTTTCGGTGAGGCCTGGTTCCAGTTCATCAATTGGAAAGTCATGGTTTACGTATGCAGCAAAGGCTATTTCCTGAATCGTTTTGCCTTCGTTACTGTCAATGACCTTGAATTCTCCAGCATCGAATTCGATATTCTCAGCATTCGTCTGAAGCAGGTGGGCCGCTATCTTTGTACCTTTGGCGATCACCTTATCGGCAGCCCGGGAAAGCGCAGAACCACCCACGGCTAAAGATCTTGACCCGTAGGTACCAAGGCCAAAATCCATTTTACCGGTGTCGCCGTGAACCACGTCGATATCGTCAATGGGAATACCCAGCTTAGCGGAAACCAATTGGGCAAAGGTGGTCTCGTGACCCTGGCCATGACTATGACTACCGGTCAGAACGGTTACGGAGCCTGTTGGATTGACCCTGATCTCCCCTGATTCCCACAGCCCGACTCCAGCTCCGAGCGAACCGGCCAGGGCAGAGGGTGCCAGACCGCAAGCCTCAATATAACAGCTCAGGCCAATACCCCGTAACTTGCCTGCTCTCTGCGAGGCATCTTTCCTTGAGGCAAACCCTGCGTAATCGGACATCTCCAGTGCTTTATCAAGACTGGCCTCGTAGTCGCCAATATCATATTCAAGGGCAACTGGGGTCTGATAAGGGAACTGATCCTTGCCGATGAAGTTCCTGCGTCGCAATTCAGCTGGGTCCATGGCCAACTCGCTGGCAGCCTTTTCAACCAGCCGTTCAAGCACATAAGTCGCCTCGGGTCGACCGGCACCACGATAGGCATCTACCGGTGCTGTATTAGTAAAAACCGCATCTACTTCTACATAAATACTGGGTGTGCGGTATTGTCCTGCCAGCAAAGTCCCATATAGATAAGTGGGAACCGCCGATGCAAAGGTCGATAAATACGCGCCCATGTTAGCCGTGGTTTTCACTTTCAGGGCGAGGAACTTGCCCTGCTCATCCAAAGCTAATTCAGCCATTGTATGATGGTCACGACCGTGCGCATCCGTCAGGAAAGACTCACTGCGCTCGGCTGTCCATTTAATCGGCCTGCCAATTTTTTTAGATGCCCATGAGATGGTTGTTTCTTCCGAATAAACAAAAATTTTTGAACCAAAGCCACCGCCCACATCCGGCGCAATAACTCTCAGCTTGTGTTCAGGCGCTATTTGAACGAAAGCGGTAAATATCAATCGAGCCAGGTGCGGATTCTGGCTGGTTGTATATAAAGTGAGCTCCTCAGTGCCGGTGTTGTAATCTGCGATAGCCGCACGAGGCTCTATCGCATTGGGTATCAAACGGTTATTGATGAGTTCAATTCGGGTAATATGGGCCGCCTCAGCCAGCCCCTGTGAGGTCGCCTCAGCATCGCCTAATTCCCAGTTATAGCAGGTATTTCTTGGGATATCCGGGTAAATATCAGCCTGCTCTACAGCGCTACTGGTATCGACCACTGCCTGCAGGACTTCATAATCAACCGCCACCTGTTCAACTGCATTTCTGGCTTGCTCATAAGTATCGGCAATCACAACAGCCACCGGCTCACCCGCATAATTTACCTTCTCTCCAGCCATGATCGGGTGCATGGGTTGTTTCATCTCAGAGCCGTCTTTGGAGTGCAGCATCCAACCGCACGGCAATCCTCCCAGGCCATCTTGCAGAACCTGCAGCCCGGTCAGCACAGCAACGACACCCGGTGCATTTTCAGCGGCGCTGGTATGGAATCCTTTTATATTCGCATGGGCATGCGGAGACCTGACAAACCAGGCATA
>JAPKEK010000298.1 GCA_028822125.1 Pseudomonadales bacterium
GAAACTGGTCCGATAACACAGCCTCGAGCCAGGCGCGCAACGTGGTTTTACCACTGCTGCCGGTAATAGCCACCACCAAACTGTCCTTTGAAATTCGATTTCTGGCATACCCAGCCAGGTGCCACAAGGCCTGAAAAGTATCTTGTACCGGTATCATTGGCAGATTGGCAGGAATCCTCTTGGAGACTAGCGCAGCGGCACCACCATGCTCGATAACATCTGCTAGAAAATCGTGACCGTCACGACCGCTACTGGCGACGTTATAAGGTGGTGGCAGTTCATTACTAATAGCAACAAACAGATCGCCCTGCTGCAAGGTTCTAGAATCAATACTGATGCCGGTCAGGTTCGGGCCAGGCGTGGATTCATCGCCGCCAACGGCCTTTAATACTTCCTGCCAGTGCCATAAATTCGAATTAGTCATGTATCATGATCTTCAACACCTCCTGTATAGTTTGATCTTACCATCCCTGGCCTATGATCAATAAAAACTGAGTAGGTTATGCCCGCTTTCTCTACTCTTTTCAGACAGGACAATAGACACAGATGATTAATTCCGCAGTGGTTAAACTAATTATATTCGATTGCGATGGCGTTTTAGTGGTTACGGAAACACTGGCCAACTAAATACTTTATCAACAGCTCATAGGCAAGGGAGTACCAATTTCTGAAAAGGAAATGAACCAGATTTTTCTGGGCAGGAGTTTCACAGATATACAACATCTGGTGACACAGCATTTCAATATAACGCCTGAACCGGGCTTCTGGATGGCGGTCCAGCAAGAAACCTATACGGCGTTCATATCACATCTTAAACGCAATCCAGACACCTTCGCCGTGCTCAACGCGTTAAGCCTGCCCTATTGCGTTGCATCCAGCGGTAGCCATGAAAAGATGAAGCTCTCTCTCGGCCTGACCGGCCTACTACCGCTATTTGAAAACAACATGTTCAGCGCAGCACAAGTGGTCAGCGCCAAACCTGCGCCGGATCTGTTCCTTCTGGCTGCCGATCACGTCGCCATAAAAGCCGAGCACTGCCAGCTCATTGAGGATGCGCTGACCGGATGTAAAGCGGCCCAGGCTGCAGGTATGCAGTTACTGGTATTCAACACGCCGGCATCAGCGGCCTTCCCCGACGTCACCTGCAATCTTCAGGCTTTACTCGCTATTCTGAATTGACTTTCAGCTGACCGTCTCCATATACGACTCAATTCTCTTGAGATGCCCATCAACCCCAGTCTCTGCTGCATTATGGGTTGCTATTGCCATATGAGTGGCACCAATGGCCTGCCAGCGTTGAAAATGCGTTAACCATTTCTCTGGTGTGGCTCCGGCAAACTGAGCCTGCGCCTGGATACCAAAATCGCCCCAGTCTTTGCCATCCTCGGTCCGCAACTCTCGTAGATAATTGACCGCATCCTGGGCAGCTTGGTTGGGCCCCATCAATGGCATCCAGCCATCGCCAAATCTGGCGCAGCGCTCCAATACCCTGGCTGCACCGCCGCCAAACCAGATTGGAATCGATTTTCCAGGCCTGGGATTAATGCTGGCCATGGTGACCTGATGAAATTCCCCTGAGAAGCTCAGAGATTCACTGCTCCAGAGTTTTCGCAGCAGTTCAACCTGCTCCTCTTGCCTTCTTCCCCTGGCCTTAAATGGTACGTTAAGCGCTTCATACTCAACTGTATTCCAGCCAGTACCCACGCCCAGACGTAACCGATGATCGGACAATAATGCGATCTGGGCGGCTTGCTTTGCAACTAAAGCAGTCTGTCTCTGTGGTAATATCAGAACGGTGGTAACCAGTTCAATTTTCTCTGTAATTCCAGCAATATAGCTGAGCGTCGTCATCGGCTCATGAAATTCAGTATCTTTATCGTACACCCCCCGCCAGCCACCGGGTCGGCCCGGATCAGCGCCCAGCACATGATCGTAAATCAACAGGTGGTCTGCACCTAGGGCTTCAACGCCCTGGGCGTAGGCTTTCATGGCGCCAGCATCAGAGCCAATCTCGTTGTGTGGCAGTACGACACCTATTTTCATTGGCTTTCCTCAGTCACATTAACTACTTCAATTCATATTGCCGAAACAAACAGCTGTTCAGCCCTGTATTTCGCCGGATGGCACAGCCATACTGCCATCCTGTTCTACTTTAGACCAGAACCTTGACATTGCTGACTGCAAAGCAGCCGTCGTGCTGACGACATCAACTGGCCAGTGGTCAGGCATTAGCTGCCGATACCTGCGCTCGGTAAACCGCGGATCTACCAAGCAAATCAAACCTTTATCCTTCTCACCTCGGATAACTCTACCCGCCGTCTGCAAAATACGATTCATACCCGGAAGCTGGTAGGCCATTTCAAAGCCAGCGCCCCCTTCCTGATAATAATCCTTGATAAAATCCCTCTCAGAATTTATCCGCGGGAGACCGGTACCGACAATAATAGCGCCAATTAGCCGATCCCCTACCAGATCTATACCTTCAGAGAAACGGCCACCGATAACCGCAAACCCAGTTACCTGCTCTGTTCCACTGAATCGAGCAAGGAATTCCTGGCTGTCATGATCGTCCATCAGGTTATGCTGGACAACCCTATTTTCCGTTGGGAAATGTCTGGCGTAAGCCTCAGCCACTTGCCCAAGAAACTGCAGCGAGGGGAAGTAAACCAGATAATTACCCCTGTGGGCATGGGTTACCTGATGGATTAATTCCACAAGCGGTTGCAAAGCATGTCGACGTTCCCTGAAAGTCACCGGTATATAACTCGCTATCAGTACACCCAGATTTTCCACGGGAAATGGCGACGGCACCTGTTGCCAGCTGGCTTCCTGAGATAAGCCCAGCAGCCCGGAAAAATACCTTTTTGGTGTCATGGTAGCCGAGAAACACACCGCGCTGTTCAAACGCTTAAAACCCTCCTGCAGGCGAGTGCTAGGATCAATACAGAATAATTTCAACGTCTTGGCTGTTTTGGTCCAGCTCAATATACACACATATCGCTGATCAGCCTGTTCATAAATCCTCAGGAAGCGATGAATATCAAAATACAGATCCAGCGCCCCATTTTGTTTCAGCACGAAATCATCCAGATGATCTTCCATGGCTTGGCAGAACAAAGTCATTTTAGCCTTAAGCGATTTGAGCTTGTCTAACGGGAAACCAACCGGCTTCTCGGTCAACTGGGGGTAGCTACGCTTTAACCCCAGTAAATTTCGATTAACCGCCTGCAATCGTTTAGCCAGGACAGGGTGATCTGACTTAAGTATATTCAGGATTTTGAGAAGCTGGTTTTTTTCAACAGACGCAGAAAACATCTCTCGACCCCGCTCCACCAGATTGTGCGCCTCGTCGATTAAAGCTGCATAATCACCTTTCTGGTCCTCAAAGAATCTTTTCAGGCGGACCGCCGGTTCAAACAGGTAATTGTAGTCGGCAATCACAACATCTGCATCTCTGGCGCTATCAAGGGCCAACTCAAAAGGGCAAACAGTATATTGCCTTGCGGTCGCTTCAATCAGCCGCTTGCTCTGGTGCTCTGTTGACTTCCTCAATTCAGCCAGGGCCGGAGAAAGGCGCTGATAATACCCTTTCGCATAGCGGCAATACTGGGGGTCACAAGGCAGATCAGGATTAAAACAGGTTCTGCTTTTACTGCTGATGGTCACACCACGAATTCTAGCACCATTGTACTGGATTGCAGATACGGTCTTCTCAGCGCTATGCTGTCCCGCTGTCTTGGCCGTAAGGAAAAATACTTTTTCCAACGGTGTGGTTGCCATACTTTTGATAGCAGGAAACAAGGTTGCCAGCGTCTTACCAAGGCCTGTTGGCGCCTGGAGCACCAGCTGCCGCTGCTGATTGATGGTTCGATAGACAGACGCTGCCAGTTCACGTTGGCCACTTCTAAATGCAGGAAAAGGAAAATCATTAACCGCGATCGACTGATTCCGATCCTTTATCCAGCTTATCCGGTTTTGCAGCCAGTGAAGGTAAGGTGAGAGGATGTCATCAAACTGGGTCTGTAGCACTTCAAGGCTATAAACCTGGCACCTGCAGTCCTGCGATAAGTCATCCAGATTGAAATAAGTCAACTGAAGTTCAATCTGTTCAAACCTATTTTCCAGGCACAGTAAATACCCATATAACGCCAGTTGCCTGTTATGTTGGGCCTTGAGCAAATCGGGGATTTCCTGCACCGCGACTCGGGTAGTCTTAATTTCTTCCACTCGCGGCAGCGGCTCCTGTTGGTCCCGATCTATGGGTTGATAACCATCTGCGCGGCCCCTGATCCGCAATTCATATTGGTCCTGTTTCAGACAAAGACTGACTGATCGTTCTCTCTGGTATCCGGCCGGTCGATCAGCCTGAACCGCCTGGTGTCCTCGAATACCTCCCATAGCCGAACTCTGGCTGCTGAGACGAGCATTAATATCGCCCTGCCGCTCAAAACAGGCAAGTGCAGTGACCGATACCTCAAATTGCAGCA
>JAPKEK010000299.1 GCA_028822125.1 Pseudomonadales bacterium
ATTGCATAGTCCCCATAATCAGGAGTATACCCTGTCAACAGGGTTTTCAGCGCCTGACTAGGGTTCAGTCTACATTCGAGCTTTCCTGCCCGACTTGACAAGCTATTGATACTGCTTGAGTTCTTCCCTAGCAATAACGCGTCGATGAACTTCATCGGGTCCATCTGCCAAGCGCAGCGTTCTCTGACCCGTCCACATAGCCGCCAACGGTGTATCTTGAGATACGCCTAAGGCGCCATGCATCTGAATCGCTTGATCAATTATTTTCAGGGTCATGTTCGGCACCGCTACCTTAATAGCCGAGATGTATTTACGGGCTTCTTTATTGCCAATGGTATCCATCATATAGGCTGCTTTGAGCACCGACAGTCGACACATATCGATCTCAATTCGTGCATCCGCAATAATGTCATAGTTGCCGCCCAGTTCAGCCAGCGGTTTGCCGAATGCGGTCCGACTGAGCGATCTGCGGCAGAGCAGTTCCAGTGCTCTTTCAGCCACACCGATCGAACGCATGCAGTGGTGTATCCGCCCAGGCCCAAGGCGCCCCTGAGAGATTTCAAAGCCCCTGCCTTCACCCAGGAGAATATTCTCCTTGGGAACACGGACATCAGTAAACTTAATGTGCATATGCCCATGCGGCGCATCATCTTTACCAAAAACATACATCGGTCGGAGCACATCAACCCCAGCTGTATCCATGGGGACGAGAATTTGTGACTGCCGCAAATGTTTCGGCGCATCCGGATTAGTGATAACCATGGTGATCATCACTTTACAGCGAGCATCTCCAGCCCCGGAGATGTAATGCTTTTCTCCATTGATAACCCATTCATCACCTTCAAGTACAGCTGAAGTACATATATTGGTTGCATCCGAAGACGCAACCTGAGGCTCGGTCATCGCAAATGCTGAACGGATTTTGCCGTCAAGCAGCGGTTCGAGCCATTCTTTCTTCTGCGCTTCAGATCCATATCGTTCCAGCACTTCCATGTTACCTGTGTCGGGTGCTGCGCAGTTGAACACCTCAGAGGCAATCGGATTCCTTGCCATGACTTCAGCCAGGTGAGCATATTCAAGGTTGCTGACACCGGCGCCTCCCTGGCTGGCTGGCAAAAAGAAATTCCATAGCCCTGCTTCCCGGGCTTCATCCTTCAGGCCATCCATAATCTCATTCTGACGGTCAGTAAATGACCAGCGGTCACCTACATTGATTTCGTCATAGTATTCCTGCGTCAGCGGATCTACTTTCTCTCGTACAAATTTATCGATTTTACCCCTGACAGGAATCAATCGTTCTGGTATGTCTAGATCCATCATTTCTGGCCACCTCCGGCTATAACGTAAAGCTTGAACGTAAAGCGCCGCTTCACGTTCTTAATTCGTACTGAGTGTGCTAGGCGTATTGAACTAACAATATTTTCAGCAACACCTGTTTAACTCAACTCGCTGTGGGTACTGTCTATTCATGAGTCTTTCCATGAGCAGGTAAAGTTTAACGTTGCCTCAGGGCTAACAACCACCGTTATGACCGCGGCTTATGGTTCTATATCGGAGCCACTGATTCGCTAACCACCGATAAATTTCATTACCGTTGTTTCCCCTTTAAAAGCCAGCTGTTTGTCGCCCAATGCGCTCAATAGCAGCCCTTGCAGTTTAGGCAGAACCAGATGACGCGGCATTTCAAGCAGTTCGCCCAGAGGTTGCCTGCGGGCACTGGACAGGCAACCATACAGGTATCCATCAGAGGATATCCGCAGTCTGGTACAGGCCGTGCAAAAGGGTTCACTTTCATTGGCAATAACCCCAAAATAACCCTTGCCTGGAATGTGGAAACGTACGGCTGTTGAATCAAAAGGCGCATCAGCTCGTTGAAAGCTGTAAACTTTTGCGATTTCATCCAATATTTCCTGCATTGACAGGAATTCCTGCTGAAAAGATGGACCATGCAGTAAGTGCCCCATGCGCATCAATTCGATGAACCTGAGTTCGATGCCTCGCTGCAGCGAGTATTCGAGTAAGCGTTGCACATCCGCTAAATTCTGATGTCTCATGGGCACCATATTAATTTTGACCTTAATACCCAGGTCCAGCATTTTTTCGATGCCGGCAAGAACAGTATCAAGATCTCCACCTCGTGCAATCTGCTTGAATTTAAGCGGATTCAGGGTATCCAGACTGATATTGACTCTTCTTATGCCTGATTCTTTAAGGACAGCTGCTTTCTGCAACAGCAGCTGGCCATTGGTGGTCAAGCTAATATCGCTGAGCGATAACCTTGAAACACCCAGTAGAAATTCATCAAATTTAGGCGTCACCAGTGGGTCGCCACCGGTAATTCTGAGTTTTTCTATACCGGCAGCTTCCTGAATATAGCCGACCAGCTTCAGTAGCTCACGAGCAGAAAGCTCATTTCTAGCTGGCATCAACCGTTTACCATCGGGCACACAATAAGTGCATGCATAATTACATGCCGCTGTTAAGCTGACACGAAGATTCTTAAAACTCCGCCCTAAATTATCTACAATCATTAAATTCCCTCGGTAAAATTATGGCACGTTAATTAGGCAGAGAGAAGATGCGTCAGAACCGTTATTATACTAACGACCTTAAATATCTTATTAATCGCCAGAAAAGGTAGGTATCTGCGATATGAAATGGCTATATAACTCCATAGTTGCTTTCCTGAACGTGGAACCTGCTGGTAGACACACCCCGTTAAGTGATCTGAATCAAATAGCACAGACCCTCAGCCCGGGTGATATCATCTTGGTTGAGGGACTCTCAAGAGTCAGCAATGTCATCCGCTGGATTACCCATTCACCATGGACTCATGCTGCCCTCTATATCGGTACGCCCAATGGCATCCTCAATGAGCATCTTCGACTTACCGTTTCTCATTACTTCAAAGGAGATAGCAGCGAACCTCTATTGGTTGAAAGCCGACTGGGTCAGGGCACCGTGGTCCAGCCGCTCAGCTTCTACCAGGGCGCTCATCTGAGAATAGCCAGACCCATGGGACTGAGCGACGGCGATGCCCACACCATCGTCGCCTACAGCATAAGCCGGCTGGGTGTGCCTTATGATGTCAGGCAGATCCTGGATCTATTTCGTTTCCTCCTGCCCTGGTTTGTGTTACCCAGGCGCTGGCGGTCCTCCCTATTTAAGTTCAAGTCCGGTCAATCGACCCGGACCGTATGCTCAACGATGGTGGCCGAGGCTTTTGCCCAGGTCAATTTCCCCATCCTGCCACTGGTAAAAGAAATAGAGGATGGCTCCATTCGCTTTTATCGGCGCAATCCAAAACTCTGCACACCCAGTGATTTTGACTATTCTCCCTATTTCAGAATCATTAAATACCCACTACTAGGCGATACCAGCAAGGGAAAGTATAAATTACTGCCCTGGCACGATGCTGACGAACTCAGCCAAAAGCAAAGAGGTATTTATATTGACAGCAACCTTCGGACAGTAAAATAACGACTATCAGATCCGCAGCTGCGATACCTGTTCGGTCATGCCAGAACCGCTTTGAGCCTGCTGACAAAACCACTATTCCAGAATACCGCGTTAGACCCTTTCACTAATACCGTATCACCCGGTCGCAGCCATTTTGCCAGCCCTTCAATATCAATTGCCTGGGCTCGCTGATAGTGGTCCTGACCGATATCAGTCTGGCAATCCCTGAATTGATTGCCAACGGTAATTACCCTGTCAAAACCCTGACATGCATTGAGCGTGGTTTCATGCGAGAGTACCGATTGCGCCCCTAACTCAAGCATTTCGCCCAGGATTGCAATTCGCCGGCCATCATTTTGATGTTCGAGGCCGGAAATTGCCTGCAATATACTGGTTAGATTGGCATTATAGCTATCATCGATAACATTCACTCCAGCGACTATTTCGCTGTTACCTCGCCCCTGGGGCACGCTTATCTGGGCCAAGGTCTCGGCCGCCTGATCGAGATCTCCGCCTGCCTGGCTCACTGCAGCAAGGCACGCCGCCGCTGTTAACGCCCAGTGACGCCCACTGACCGGCAAATCCACTGCAACTCGCCTGCCCAACACCTGTACGATCAAGCGGGAGCGCTGACCTGGCAGATGCTCAATCGAATTTATTTTGACTTGCGCCTTATCGCCAAAACCGAAGCCGATTGACTCAACACCAGCAGGGCCAGCAAGATCCTCGTGCAGAATCAATAACCCGTCATCCTGAAGACCCTCTGCGATAGATAACTTCTCTTCGCTGAGCTCCTGTAGGGACTGAAAATGACCAATATGCACGGGCAATACATTAACAACAACAGCAATATCAGGTTTAACCAGATTAGCCAGCGGACCGATCTCGCCGGGATGATTAGAGCCAATCTCGAAGACGCCACGCTGGCTGTCAGCCGGCATTCGAGCCAGAGATAACGGCACGCCTAGGTGATTGTTGTAACTGTTAACCGAGGCATGCGTCTGAAACTGGTCC
>JAPKEK010000300.1 GCA_028822125.1 Pseudomonadales bacterium
CGCGAGAAAGAGCCAGCACAGAGGCTAAGAAACCACTACCGATCAGACAGGCTCTCAAAATAACCTTATCGAACCAACCCTTCATGTACCTCGTTGCAACTGTATTCTTCTATGGTATCGGCCAGTACTTTGCTGTCAGCTTTGGCGTCTATCTGATCAACTACATTATCTACGACGGCGACAAATCACAGTTCAGCATCTTGCTGGCCCAGGCAACAGCAGCAGGGGTGGTGGTAACACTGGGTCTTAATCTACTGGTACGCAAACTGGGCCAGACCTATGAAAAAGTGCCTATGCTCAAGCTGGGTATGCTGCTGAGCCTGACCGTTCCATTAACTGCCTTGGTTTCCTTTCAACCCGATGAACCTTTGTGGTACTTCCTGTTTCACGCGCTGGCCCTCCCCATTGGCAACACCATTATCGAAATCCTGCCACTATCAATCGTGGCCGATATCTGTGATCTTGACGAAGTCCAGAGCGGACGCCGCAGAGAAGGGGCCTTCGTCGGTGTTTATAACGCAGCATTCAAATCCGGGTACATGTTCGCACCTGCTCTGGCCATGATACTGCTCCACTTCAGCGGATTCGATGGCACGCTGGTCAGCCAGAGTCAGGAAACCAAGGATTTGATGGAGCAATTTCTGGTCGCCGGGTGTACCGTAACCTTCCTGGCGGCGTTTCTGTGCAGTCTTGGCATAAGACTGTCCAAATCAGCTATCACAGGTGTCCAGACGCAGCTAAAAAGCAACGTATAAGGCAACGGCCTGTACCAGCGCGATCAGCACTAAGGCTCGGTCCCCGGCCCGCTTTTAACGGTCTTTTTGCAGCAAATACCCTAGACAGCCGCTAACAAACAGACGCAGTGCAAACTGACAGCTAACTCGCTGCGGCCTGTGGCTGAATTCCCTTACTATGGTAATCGGGCAAGGTGCAACCAATCCCGAATGGCTGCACACGGGGAGCGACATTCACAGGAGTGATTACGAGAATTCAGCTCTTCCGGACAAGCAAAAGTAGAAATTCTTCGGTAACTCTGGTGTTGACCAATTGCAGTTAAGTTGTCTTTACCGAAGTATCTCTATGCTATGCTCATCCCTATCATTCGCCTATTGGGAAATTGCCATTGACAGCGAAAATCGTAATTAGCGGTTCTGGTTTATGGAAGCCTCGCCATGTCATCACCAATGAGGAACTGGTAGAAGCTTACAACGGCTATGCCGCGAAGTTTAATCAGCACCACGCAGAGAATATTGAACTAGGTACGATAGAAGCGAAACCCTTCTCTTCGGCAGAATTCATCGAAAAAGCCTCAGGCATCAAAGCCCGTTACGCCTACGTAAAGGACGGCATCCTTGATATTGACCGTATGCGGCCGAAGATCCCCGAAAGGAAAGAAGGTGAGCTTTCGCACCAGGCAGAGATAGCACTGAATGCTGCCAGAATCGCCCTTAAAGAAGCAAACAAGCCGGCCTCGGAGATTGATGCCGTGATCGTCAGCTGCGCCTATACAGAACGTTATTATCCAGCCATCGCTATCGAAGTTCAGAACGAACTGGGTATAACCGGGTTTGGTTTTGATATGCTGGTGGCCTGCTCTGCCGCAACCTTTGCACTGCAAAGAGCCTATGAGATGGTCAGCTCCGGTACTGCAAAATGTGTATTGATTGTAAACCCAGAACTCACCTCCCCACAGGTCAATTATCACGACAGGGACAGCCATTTTATCTTTGGGGACGTATCTACTGCGACCGTGGTCGAGTCCGCCGATACGTGTATGTCTGAACACAGCTACGAAATTCTCGGCACCAAAGCCATTACGCTTTATTCTAACAACATTCGATCTAATTTCGGCTATATCACCAATTCAACCGACGCCGACCCATACGGTGCAGATAAATATTTTCACCAGGAAGGCCGCAGCGTTTTCAAAGAAGTATGCCCGATGGCGGCAAAACACATCATCGATCATCTGGAAGAATTACAACTGACCCCCAGTGATTTGAAACGCTGGTGGCTGCATCAGGCCAACCTGAATATGAACCTGCTGATCAGCAAGCGCCTCCTGGGCAGGCAGGCTACTGCTGAGGAAGCACCCATCGTCCTGGATGAATACGCAAATACCGCCTCCGCCGGTTCCCTTATTGCCTTTAACCTGCACCACAAGGATCTGCAGGAAGGTGATATCGGTGTGATCTGCTCATTTGGCGCTGGCTATTCAATTGGCAGTCTGGTCATAAAGAAATGTGCTGCGTACTGAAATACCGCCAGTAAACGATCTTTCCCATCGTAATGTCCGCTGACGCATCCGAAATCCTGAGGATTGGAGTGCAAGCAGGAGCGCCGGCCCTGATCCGCCCGGGAATACCTGTTTTTCCTTGGTAATGCAAACTGCCAGAGCAGTGGCCTTCCTTCCTGGAGGTGACTGTCACTAATAAGCCTGTCATGGGTGTCCCATGGACATCTTGCTGATAGCCCCGCCTGCATAGCTACGCCGATATGATTGCCAATCCATAGCCAATTTGCTTATATATTTTGTAACGTCTTTTTTGTAGACAAGTTCAGGATAATGCCATGACGCAAAAAACCGATATTGATGCGACCAGCAACAAATTCCTAAGAGGAAAGTATGCCATTGCTGGAATTGGTGAGACCGGCTATGTCAGGGGATCCGGCCGAACCACCAAAGCACTGGGTACCGAAGCCGTACGAAAAGCCATGCAGGATGCTGGACTGAAACCGGGTGACGTTGATGGCATGCTGTCCTATAGCTTTAACGACTCGACCTTCACGCCTAATATCGCTGGCGAACTGGGCATTCGCCCCAATTTTTATATGGATGTCTATGGCGGAGGCTCGAGCATTGAAGCGCTCATTGGCATCGCTATGGGTGTGATAGAAGCAGGCATGTGCAACACCGTGGCAATATTTCGCGCTATGAATGGTTACAGCCAGGTGCGCATCGGCGGCACGGGAGATCGCAGTGCTGTCCGGCCATTAAACGGAGGCTCATTATTCAGCAGGGGTTATGGCCTGATGAGCGCCGGACAGATGTTCTGCCAGTCATTTATGCGACACATGTATGACTATGGCACAACCCCGGAACAAGTGGCGTCGGTTAAGGCCATTCACTCGGAACACGCATCCAATAACCCCAAAGCATACTACCAGAAACGCGTCAGCGTTGACGACGTTTTAAGCTCTAGAATGATAGTCAAACCTTTGCACCTGCTCGACTGCTGCGTGGAAACCGACAATGGCACTGCACTCATCGTAACCCGTACTGATAGGGCTCGGGACTGTAAGCACAGACCCGCTATTATCCAGTCTGTGGTCGGCCGCTGCTGCAAACCCCGGCCAGACATGCATTACCAGTCAGGTCCGATCTCAACGGTAGCCGGACACTACGCCAAGGATATCCTATGGCCAAATGCTGGCGTGGGCCCGGAAGACATCGACGTCACCGGTTCTTATGATGCTTTTACCTTTACCAGCATGATGCAGTTGGAAGACTATGGCTTCTGCAAAAAAGGAGAGGGCGGCGCTTATGTTTCTGACGGCACTATTCGCCTTGGCGGTAAACGGCCAAATAATACCAGCGGTGGACACCTTTGTGAAGGCTACACGCATGGCATTAACATGGTTATCGAAAACGTTCGCCAGTTAAGAGGCGATGTGGACGACAGTTGCCCGATGGGCTCAGGTGGCAAGCGGGTGCACAGCTTTGATTATAGCGAAGGTGGCTGCAGGCAGGTCCGAGATGTTGAACTCACCGCTAACCTCGGCTGGGGCACACCGGGTCTCGGATCAGCGATGGTCATGGCAAGAAACTAGGAGATTCAGGATGTCCTTCCCCAATGAATACCTCGGAATGCCGGTGAAGATTGATGCACTGGATCATGAAAACAGAGCCTTCTTCGGTTATTGCGCTAAGCACGATCTGCGCCTGCAACACTGCAATGATTGCAATCTGCTCCGCTATCCGGCAACGACCGCCTGCCCGTTCTGTGCCAGCCCGGATGCGACCTGGACGGCAGTTGAAGGCAAAGGCACCGTTTACTCCTATGGCGAGGTTCATCACGCCATCCAGGGCGCTTTCCGTCAGCATGTCCCCTACCTGTTACTGCTTGTGGAACTCGATACACAGAAAGGTCTGCCCGGCGCCTATGACGGCCTGCGTATGACAGCCAACCTGGTGGACAGCGATGGCCAACTGGCAACGCCCGGGATGATCCGGCAAGTCGGTATCGGTAGTCGTCTTCGAATCGTCTACAAGGACATCGATGAACATGTTTCTATCCCCTTGTTTACCCTAGATGAGCAGGCCAAGCAACCCGAAAAGCCCTGGAGATATCCTATCGAATAAATGACTATGACAATAAAAGCGAACAAGACCACAAGGCACCATTGAGGCAACCAATCGGCGCACCCTGGCAATGCCCGACGACCGGCATTGCTCACCCGAAACAGC
>JAPKEK010000301.1 GCA_028822125.1 Pseudomonadales bacterium
TGACCTGGTCATTAATATTGTTGATTCGGCCAGTCTGGACCGCAGTCTCATTTTGACCCAGCAGCTAATTGAAACAGGTATCCCCGTTGTTTTGGCATTGAATATGCTGGACGTTGCAAATGCGCAAGGCATCGCAATTGATGCCCCTGCTTTATCCAGACGGCTGGGTCTTCCGGTTTTCCCAATGGTGGCATCCCGTCGCCAGGGCATCTCTGAAATGCTGAAGTCACTGGTTGAGATAGATGCAGTTGATGGCGAGGCTATAACGCGGGAGAGTTTTCTCCAGGGAAGCAGCGAACGACAGTTGCAACGTCATATCACAGCGACCGAGATCAGCAGAGAGGTTATGCAGATTTCCCCGGTTCAATACAGCCCAAGTGAGCGATTGGATATGCTGATGTTGAATCGTTGGCTGGGTATCCCTATATTCCTGGGCGCTATCTACCTGATGTTCACAATAGCCATTAATCTGGGTAGCGTTTTCATCGATTTCTTTGATATTCTTTTTGGTGCTTTGCTGGTTGACCAGACGACTGAATTGATGACCAGTGCAGCATTGCCAGGATGGTTGATCGTTATTGTAGCCAATGGACTTGGTGGGGGAATTCAACTGGTAGCGACCTTTATCCCGGTGATAGGCTTTTTATTCCTTTGTCTTTCGATCATGGAGGATTCCGGGTACCTGGCGCGGGCAGCATTTGTTGTGGATCGAATGATGATCAGTATTGGCTTGCCCGGAAGCGCCTTTGTCCCCCTGATTGTTGGATTCGGATGTAATGTGCCGTCCGTTATGGCTTCTCGAAGTTTAGCAAGAGAAAATGACCGGTTGATGACTATAGCGATGGCACCGTTCATGTCCTGTGGTGCCAGGCTGACGGTTTACGCTCTGTTCGCTGCTGCCTTTTTTGAAAATAACGGCCAGAATCTTGTTTTCCTGCTGTACCTGTTAGGCATCGCCATGGCAGTCTTTACCGGTTGGGTTTTTCGTAAACAGATATTTGATGGCAGGATATCGCCTTCCTTTCACGAGATGCCCGCTTACCATCTTCCAATATTCAAGAATATTATGCTGACTACCTGGTTTCGCTTGAAGAGCTTCATTTTTCGCGCGGGTAAGACCATTGTCGTCGTTGTGGTTTGTCTGAGTTTTTTGAATTCCCTTGGAACCGATCAGAGTTTTGGAAATGAAAACACTGAAAAGTCATTGCTATCGGTTATCGGCAAGAGCATTACACCGATATTCAAGCCGATGGGTTTGACCGTTGATAACTGGCCGGCAACCGTTGGCCTGTTCACCGGGATATTTGCTAAAGAAGCGGTAGTGGGCACATTAGACGCACTTTACAGCGGTGCTGAGCGAACTCAGCCTATGAATCTGAGCGATTCCATTGCCGCTGCATTTCAGTCGATTATTGACAATGCGTCTGGCTTAACGGCAGCGTTGTCTGACCCGCTCGGATTGAAAATTTCAGAGGCTGCAACCTCTGAGTTGGTAGCAGTTGAACAGGGCGTGACGAGTACTACCTTGACGCAGATGGCGGCTAAGTTCGGCAGTGAGTTTGCAGCATTCTGCTACTTGGTATTTATTCTCCTGTATGCGCCGTGTGTGGCTGTCTTGGGTTCCATCACAAAAGAAGCAGGTTGGCGCTGGATGCTGCTGGTTTTTTCCTGGACCACTGGGTTAGGTTATATTTCAGCCACCTGTCTGTATCAGATAGGCACTTTCACAGAGCATAGCTGGTTTTCGGCCACCTGGTTAATCAGTTGTTGTCTGCTGCTATTGGCGGCCATAGGTGGGCTCAGGCAAATCGGCAGACGCGCATTACCTGCACAACTGATTCCAGTTGTGCAGGCATGAATCTTAAGACCTGAATTTGCTCTCTAGTACTGTTAGTAAGCTATGGGTTAGACTCATCGGCTAAGCGCTCGGGGGTCAATCTTTTGGACATCAGGACTAAGTTATCGCTACTACTAGTGGCGGTTTCTCTAATCAGTATGGGGTTGCTGGGCGCTTTTGCCTACAGAACATCTGCGGGTCTGCTTCAGGAGATATCAGTCAGACAATTAGATGCCTTGGCAGAGGGTAAAAAGCGTGATTTATTAAAAGTGCAGCAGCACTGGCGAAAGATTGTCCAAATGCTCAGCCAGCATGTGGTAAGCCACGGTCGTTTTGCTGAACTCACCAAAGGTGAGGGAACTGACGAATCTCAGGCGTTGTTAAAATTAATCGCTCTTTACTCGGAGGTTAACGGCATTGACTCTGTCAAAATTTTTGATTCTGCAGGCGTGGAACTGATTGCTGTGGGCAAGCCGAGTCTGGCTAAACTGCATGCGATACCCGCCACAGACATTGAGTACAGAGGCACTCTGGTAAACCAAGAGAAAGAAGTTCAGGTGGTCTTGGCTGCTCGCATTATTGATCAGGGGAAACTAATTGGCGGGCTTGAACTGATCTTCGATGCTGAGGATTTGGTGAGTATCGCTGAAAACGTAACGGGACTTGGAACCACCGGCGAGGTTTTGATGTTTGCGGGTGGAGAAGATGGGTCGCCAGTGACGCTGCTGAGTCGGCGGCGACACATGGCACCCATTCAGCAGGGTCATATAATTCAGTTATCGGAGATATCAGAGGACATTCAAGCGGCCTTGACAAAACAAGCCAAACCTCTAACCCACGCAAGAGATGATCGGGGGCAATTGGTCTGGATGGCTAGCCGATATATTCCTCAGCTTAAATGGGGTTTAGTGGTCAAGGTGGATGCCTCCGAGGAGGAGGTCAGGTCAGATTTACTGTTGGCAGCCTTGGTTGATATTGGATTGTCGGTTTCTGCTTTTGCTATATTGGGAGGGGCGTTACTGGGCCTGTATTTTGCTAGACCGGTTCAGCAACTGGCTGAGGTGGTGCAAAGATTAAATGCGGGGGACATTGATGTAAGAGCCTTGGTCCAGGGGGATGATGAAATCACCTATCTTGCAGAAAATTTAAATAGTTATCTTGACAGGCTCAGTGAAGAGAATAATAGGCCAGAAGATGCCTGAATTTCTTGATACGTTAAAGTTATTTGGTGGTTTTATTTATCTGCTGATGGGTGGGGAGTTGCTGGTTCGCGGTGCCCTGGCTTTTTCAAAGCGAACCAGAATTCCGCCTGTTGTGGTCGGTATGACTGTTGTTGCAATGGGTACTTCTGCCCCGGAAATGATGATTTCAGTCCTGGCTGCACTCTCTGACCACCCGGAGTTGGCTGTGGGTAATGTTATTGGTAGTAATATAGCGAATGTGTTGTTGGTAATGGGCGTGCCGATAATGATCTATCCGATAGTCGCCAACCAACCTGGCTTACGCTGGCAGACCAGCCTGATGATCCTTGTGTCATTGTTTTTTATTGTGCTGTGTTACTTTCAGCCGATCAGTCTGTTTGCTGGAATCTTTCTTGTTGCTGTTTTAGTTCTGTTCCTGGTTGCCAGTGCCAGAGGTGTTGCGGTTCTACCCAGTGTAGAAGATGCTGAAGAAGAAATTAATAAAGGCATCGGCTTGCCCTCCCACCCGAGCACCATTTTGCTGCTCATTGTGCTGGGCTGCATTGCCCTGCCATTGGGCGCTGATCTGGTAATAAGAGGTGGAATTGGTCTTGCAGCGGCCTGGGGCGTTAAGGAAAGTGTAATCGGCCTTAGCCTTGTCGCGCTGGGCACATCGCTTCCAGAGTTGAGCACAGCGCTAGTTGCTGCATTTCATAAGAGCAGCGATGTCGCCATTGGTAATGTAGTAGGCAGTAATCTGTTCAATATTCTGGCGATTATCGGTGTTACTGCGATTCTGACTGATATTCCCGTTGCCAGTGAGTTTATGCAGTTTGATATATGGGTGATGCTGGGGGCCAGCGTGACATTGTGGATCGCAGCGCTGATCAAGGGGTCTATGGGACGGTTGATGGGTGTTTTTTACCTGGCTTCGTATGTGCTCTATATCTGGTTTTTGTTTTAGCAGATAGTATTGAAATTTCAGCAGATAGTATTGAAATTTCAGTAGATAGTTTTGTAAAGGATGGGTACAGTGTCTTCAAAATTCAACCAGTCGACGGCCATCGCAATTGTCGTGGCGAACATGATTGGTACCGGTGTATTTACCAGTCTTGGCTTTCAACTCATTGATATTCAGTCGGTGTTTGTCTTGATGATGCTGTGGTTAGTGGGTGGCGTTACTGCTCTGTGTGGTGCGCTGACCTACGCTGAACTCGGTGCTAACTTGCCACGTTCTGGCGGGGAGTACAATTTTCTGGGACGGATCTACCACCCTGCTATGGGATTTGTATCGGGTTGGATTTCAGTCTCCGTTGGTTTTGCTGCACCCATAGCCCTGGCAGCAATGACTTTCGGGGCGTACCTGAGTTCGGCTGTCAGTTGGGTTAACTCGGGCCTCGCAGCGGCATTGCTAATTCTTTGCCTGACCTGTCTGCACTG
>JAPKEK010000302.1 GCA_028822125.1 Pseudomonadales bacterium
CACCGAACTGCTTTTCTGACGCTATTGCTGAACCAAATGTAAAAACAAAAGCGCCAATTGATACCAGTATAAATTGTTTTAGTCTAGCCATTTTTTCCTCGCTATAGTTGTGGTGAGTGTCTGCCTTTTAGTCGATTAATAACGACAACTGGTGTTCTCATTTTTTCGATGGTACGCCTGTAGGCTATCCCTGAACCCACTTGCCATGTACCCACAAAGCTTCAGGCTATCCGTGCAGCCAGTCATTGCCCCTTCAGGGTCTTCAGATCATCCTGTGAACAGGTCATGGGTGTGGGAGTATTAGCCGACGCCCTGTTGATACCATGAGGTTGCCTAGATTTGCAGGTTTTGTCCTGGAGCGCCTGATTTTTTTACTGAAAAGCCCGATTTTACCAGATAGTGCGGTGATTATGGCTAAGAGAATCGGTAATGTTCCGTCATGTCCGCACGGGATGATTCCATATGGTCCAGATAACGGGTGATACCGCCGTTGTAATTACCATCCTGCCTTCGCTGACTTTCTCCTTCGAAGTTATAGTATCCGGGGGTGCAGTCTTCGTTTCGAGTGGTCTTGCCTCGGTGATCGATTACTTCCTGAACCCACCATTGCTCGGCCTCTTCATAAGGTTCAATCATGTCAAAACCATTTTCTCTAGTATGAGCAATGCAATCGGCAATATGATCGCCCTGGGTTTGCAGCATATAGGTAAGATTGAACTGGAAGGAGGCCTGATAGCCGCCCATTATAAACAGGTTGGGGTAATCTACGGAGTGAATACCAAATAAAGTTCGTATACCGTTGCGATATTTATGCTCCAGGTCGAGACCACCTTTACCTATAATTTTGTTGTATATCCCAGTTTTCTGAACCTCAAAACCGGTCGCGTAAATCAATAAATCGAGATTGAATTGCTGGTCTTTGAAGACAGGTCCTTGGGCAGTAATCTGAGAGATGCCCTCACCATGAGTGTCGACCAGATGTACGTTCTGGCGATTGTAAGTGGCCAGGTATTCGTTATGAAAACAGGGTCGTTTGCACATAAACATGTACCAGGGTTTGAGAGCATCTGCTACCACCGGGTCGTCAACTTCTTTATCAATCCTGCGGTGAATTCGCATCATGTAGTCAATGTTGTTGTTTTCCTGGTGTTGAATTTTTTCTTCTCGCGTATATTTCCTACGTTCGTGCAGTTGTTGTTCAGTTGGCTGAGAGCGGCGGATAGCTTTATTTCGTCGTTCAGTCTGCCAGCCTGGAAGTAAACTGTTTGCCCATTCCTGATCTGTCTGCCAGTCGTCTCTGATATCGATGGAAGAAGGTGTGCGCTGGAAAATATAAAGTTCTTTCGATTGTTTGCCCAATGCGGGAACCGCCTGAACTGCTGTTGCGCCGGTGCCAATGATACCCACGACCTTGTCATTCAGGTTGGAAAGATCTTGGCCGGTATAGTCGTAGTCCCAGCGAGAGGTGTGGAACGAGTGGCCCTGGTAAGATTCTATGCCATCAATTCGGGCCAGTTTCGGCTTAGAAAGTGTTCCATTTGCACAAATCACAAACTTTGCTTTCATGGTATCGCCCCGGTCTGTTTTCAGACACCAGGTTTTCTCGTCTTCAAGCCAGGTGGTGGAAATCACCGTTGTTTGAAAAACGGCTAAATCGTAAAGGTTGTATTTTTTGGCTATTGCCTTGCAATGATTAAGGATCTCATCACCTCGGGAATAGTGATGTTTGGGCACATAATCAAGTTCATCCAGTAACGGCAGATAATCATAGGAAACGACATCGCAGGCGACCCCCGGGTAGCGATTCCAGTACCAGGTGCCACCTACATCTGAGCCACGTTCGACAATTCGGACACTTTCAATACCGCGTTCCCGCAATCGAGCAGAAGTCAGCAGGGCAGAAAATCCGCCGCCAATGAAAAGAACTTCTACGGAGTCGTTGATTGGTGCTCTTTCACTAGTTTTTGTGACATAGGGGTCCTCAGCATACTTTTCCAGGCCCCCAGAAAGATCGGAGGTAAATTGGGACGTGCCCTCAGGCCTTAATTTCAATCTCAGATCACGTTCTTCTGCAAACTTCTGTTTGATTTCGTCGTAATACGCCTGTTCGTGCTTCATGATCTTGCCAATCCTGATATCCTCATGCAGACAATCTAGAGAGAGTGGCTCAGTAAATCAAGTGTAGACTTTTTTTCAAGAGGCCAGAGTTGACCGGACGTGGCTCGGGATTTTGGCGGGGTGTGAGTCATGATTGGGTGGATATACCGAAATTAGTGACCGGGTTTCCGGTCAGCCAGTCTGCATGGCTGGGGTCAGAGGTTACCGTTTCCTTCCTAAGAATGTAATTCAGCTGGGGTGTTTCCAGACGTAGCAGGTCAAGTTTGCCTTTTTCAAAAATTAACAGGGTACAGTCGGTAGTGCAGCGAATGGGTCCTGTATTCGATGCTGCAAAGGGCCGCCAGCCAAATTCAACATTTGAACTGGATTGATCGGTTAGAGGTTCACTGTCTCCCGCTGCTAAAATGTACCAGTGATGCTCATCAAAATACTGCGTCTGGCCAGCAGGGACGATCTTGCGAACGACAATCTTGTTGATTTTATTCAGCACTGTTGATGACATGAGATCAAACGGAGGTAGTTTGCTGAGAATCGGTCGGATTTCCCAGAGGTTCACTAGCTGCTCTTTCAGTTTTCTTTCCTCTATGAACGAGCTGAAAGCGAGTTCATAGAGTACACAGATGGTAACCGGTGTATGGGCAATAACACTGGCATTACGCAACCCCAGTTCAGTTATGACTGCCATTTTACCAATCATTTCACCTGCTTGTAGGCTTGCCAGAGTCTGTAATTCTGTTCCATTGTGCTGAACCACGTCACAGTAGCCTGTCAGGATGAAGTAAACCTGATCATGGCTGACATCACCTTGTACAACAATGATATCGTCCTGGTTGTATTTTTTTATCTGTGCTTCAGCAAGCAGATTATGCAGCCATCTACTGGCAGACTGAAAGCCAGTCAACTGACTCAGATAGTGATTTACCAGGGGGATATAGACAGAGGTATCCCCTTCAATAATGGTATAGCGCTTTCCTGGACTGGCAACAGAAAATATAATATTGAATTCTCCGGATAGTTTTTCCAGATGCACAAATACCACCCTGTCGGCGGGGGAGTGTATTAAGTCTGATGGATCACCGTGCAGTGCTCCAGCGCCCCCGTCGGCAACGAGCAGGTCAAAAGGGCTGTGCAGAAGGCTTTCGATTCGCTCTCGGGTACCATCTGAAACAATACCCTGTTCACTGAGGCGAGCAATGTTTGCCTGGGAATGGTTATCACCAATGATACAGATCGTTCGATCCAGACCCCGATGCCGGCTGGTGAATGTGGCGCCAAGCGTGGGGATACTGTGAACCGTGGAGTGGGATCAATGAGTAAACCGTAGTAATTCAGTTGATGACCTGGGGTCACCTCGATGAATCTGAGATGTTCCCTGATGACCGCTTCATCCCAGTCCAGGCCACAGGTTGGTTTTTCCATGGCCATATTGAAGATTTCTTTGCTGGTTATAATTTCGATGGGATTTGGAGCGAGCATAAGGGGGAACAGGGAGCAGTGATCGTCATGCACGTGTGTTAGAAAACAGGCAGTGATTTGATTCTTCGAGATGCCCCGTGCGTAAAGATGCTGATCAAGAAAAGGAATTGAATCGATGAGCATGAACCTACCGTTAAAGCATAATACCAGTCCCGTGCAGGGTTCATTCGGTGTGAAACCGGATGCGCCACCCAGAACTTCGAGGCCAAATCTTGATAAAGTGCTGGTGTTGTAGTCAGCATGAACCGGGTACGCTGGTTGCACCCGTCGGTCTTCATTTAGAAAGACGTCAGTATTGGAAGTATCTTCGTGCACACGATAGCAGTCGAATGCTATATGGCTTATTCTGACTGGTCCTACGGTCACACTGCCATTTTCAAAGAAATAAGGTTCAAAAAAAGCCAGCATGGGTAAGCAATCATTCTGGTCTTCCTTGAGTCTGGCATCGGCGGCTACGCCTAACCATTCATTAGTAGCAGACGGCTCGCTACCCCAGGCTTCAAATTCGGCCCGGTCAGGGCCCAGTAGGGCGATGTTCATCAGGCGACGCATTTGTTCTACAGCATCACGCTCACCGACAAGGTTGAGTTTTTTGTTTTTAGCAAGTCCACCCTTCCCAAATAGGAAGTAGTAAAGGGGAAACTCAATGTTGTTAATTAAAGAGCCGTCTTTTTCCTTACGTCGAGTAAAACCAGGGTATGGAATTCGCTAATGCCGGATCGAAGAATCCCCTTAAGGACTTCTGGAGGCTGCCCGAACAGAATGTCCTGGTTTGTACACTGAATCAGCCGGCAGCCAGATGCAGGCTTAGATATTTTTTCTGCGATCATAATTTCATACTCTTGTGAGGCTTGATTGTAC
>JAPKEK010000303.1 GCA_028822125.1 Pseudomonadales bacterium
TTCAGCCCTGACATGGGCCGAATTCACCAATTCAATCTTTCTGGGATCTATGACAATCAGTTTCGCCCCGGCACGCAAACGGCGCTTGAGTCGTGAGGCAAAAACCGGATGCGCATCGGTAGGATTCGCGCCCATTACGACAACCACATCCGCCTCGTCCACTGAAGCAAAAGTCTGGGTGCCGGCGGATTCTCCCAGGGTTGTTTTCAGCCCAAAACCGGTAGGTGAGTGGCACACTCTGGCACAGGTATCAATATTATTATTGCCAAATCCGGTGCGCACCATTTTCTGGACCAGGTAAACTTCCTCATTGGTACAACGGGATGAAGAAATAGCACCCACACTGTTATTGCCATGATTTTTCTGTATTTCAGTAAAACGCTGTGCGGCATATTGCACAGCTTCCTGCCAGGACACCTTGCGCCAGGGTTCGTCAATGCTGCTTCGAATCATCGGCTGGGTAATCCGATCTTTATGATTCACATAACCAAAAGCAAAGCGACCTTTAACGCAGGCATGGCCTTCATTGGCTTTTCCTTTTCTATCAGGCGTCATCCGAACCACCTGATCCCCTTTTAATTCTGCCTTGAAGGAACAGCCCACGCCACAATAGGCACAGGTGGTTGTAACACTGTGCTCCGGTTTACCCAGGTCGATAATACTCTTCTCGACCAATGTCGCTGTTGGGCAGGCATCGACGCAGGCCCCACAGGATACGCATTCAGAATCCATGAACGCTTCACTTTGGCCAGCACTGATAACCGAGGCAAAGCCGCGACCTTCAACAGTCAGGGCGAAAGTTCCCTGTACTTCCTCACAGGCACGTACACAGCGAGAACAGACAATGCATTTAGAGGCATCAAAAGTGAAATACGGGTTTGACTTATCTTTCTCGACAGCAAGATGGTTGCTGCCACTATAACCGTAGCGCACTTCCCTGAGGCCTAACTCCCCGGCTGTATCCTGTAATTCACAATCACCATTGGTTGCGCAGGTGAGACAATCCAATGGATGATCAGAAATATATAGTTCCATCACATTACGACGTAATTTTGCTAATTCATCAGACTGGGTTCTAACTTCCATTCCTGCTTCAACTGCTGTGGTACAAGAAGCCGGGAAACCGCTTCGCCCCTGTATCTTAACGAGGCACACCCGGCAGGAACCAAAGGGTTCGAGTTGATCTGTTGCACATAGCCTTGGGATCTTTATTCCGCCCTGCATGGCTGCGCGCATCACAGAGGTACCCTCGGCGACGGTTACTTCAATGCCATCAATGGACAAAGTCATCATTTTCGAACCGGTACTGACCGGTGTGCCACCATCTGGCTGGGGCTGATAAAATTCAAGCATTTCCTTGTTCTCCCAGGTCATGATTTCTAAAGTCTTCAAAGAAATGACGCAGCGCGCTCCTGACCGGTGCTGGCGTCAACCCGCCCATGGCACACAGCGATCCGGCTTCCATGGTGTCACAGAGGTCATGTAACAAGATTAAATTATCTTCACGATTTTGGTTAGCCATTATTCGATCTATAACTTCAACGCCCCGGGTTGAACCAATTCGACAAGGCGTACATTTACCACAGGACTCCACAGCACAGAACTCCATCGAAAATCGGGCCTGCGCCGCCATATCGACGGTATCATCAAATACAACAATCCCGCCATGACCAATCATGGCACTTATCTCTGTAAAGGCTTCGTAGTCTAGCGGCGTATCCCATTGGCTTTCAGGCAAAAATGCGCCTAACGGACCGCCTACCTGAATTGCCCGCATGGCTCTGCCAGTCGCTGTGCCCTGACCATAGCTTTCGACAAGCTCACGTAGAGTCAATCCAAAGGGGACTTCAATCAGGCCGCCCCTTTTAACGTTACCCGCTAACTGGACTACCAGCGTACCTCTGGACCGCCCGGAACCCATGCTCTGGTATGCGACGCTACCTGACTGGAGAATCGTCGACATTGCCGCCAGTGTCAGTACATTATTAACAACCGTTGGTTGTTCGAACAGTCCCTGAATAGCAGGCAAAGGTGGTTTGACCCGGACCATTCCTCGCTTACCCTCCAGACTATCCAGCATTGCCGTCTCCTCACCGCAGATATAGGCGCCAGCTCCCAGTCGCACTTCAAGATGAAAACCCTTCGACGATCCGAGAATATTGCTGCCAAGGAAACCCGCCTCAAAGGCACGTTCGATCGCCGAATTCAACATTTTATGGGCGAGGGGATATTCTGAACGCAAATAAATATAACCCTGACTGGCGTCGACAGCTAAGCCGGCAATAATCATACCTTCAATAAGTTGATACGGGTCGGCCTCCATTAGCAGACGGTCTGCAAACGTACCCGAATCTCCTTCATCTGCATTACACACGACAAACTTCTGCTCACTGATGGTATCGAGCACGGTCTGCAATTTGATACCCGCAGGAAAGGCGGCACCGCCTCGTCCGCGCAATCCAGATTGCTTTATCTCATCTACTATATTTTGCTGGGTCATCAGCAACGCCTTGCGTAACCCCTCGAAGCCAGCCAGATTCTGGTAATTATCGAGGCAAATCGGGTCCCCCAGTCCAGCCCGGGCAAAGGTAATCCGCTGCTGATGACTCAGATAGTCTATGTCGTCGACTATCCCTAAGTGCAAGGGGTGAATACTGGGATCAGTTCCGAGGGCGCTTAAAATACTATCAATATCCGCCGGTGTTACAGGACCAAAACCAATCCGCTTTTCGTTGATGTCTACTTCCAGTAACGGTTCCAGATAAAACAGGCCTCGAGAACCGGTGCGCACCAGATTGATCTCTAACTCAGCCTCATCGGCAACATCTCGTAATCGCTGTGCGACGGCTTCAGCATGAACTGCCAGAGCGCTGGTATCCTGTGACAAATAGAACTGATACGAAAATGATTCTGCAGTGACGCAGTTGACCGCGGAGCTTTCAATTTTATCGGCAGCAGCTATCACCTGATCAAACAGCGCTTCATCCACGTGTCCTACAATGCTGTTATCAACTCGTATACTGGGTGAACTGGCACAATTGCCCAGGCAATAGACAGGTTCAAGCGTAAACGCACCATCCGGGGTAGTTTCTCCATAGTCCACAGCTAGGACCTTCTTAGCATGTGCTTCTAGCTTCCTCGACCCCATGGCCTGGCAGGCCTCAGCACGACAAACCTGGACAATATGCTGGCCCCTGGACTGACTATGGAAATCTGGATAGAAACTGATCACGCCATGCACTTCAGCTCGCGACAGGTTCAGGCCATCAGCAATGACTTGAACCCACGAGGAGGACACGTAACCATGCCGAGACTGCACTGCATGCAGCAGAGGTAGTAAAGCACCAGGCAGTCCGTGGAATTGTTCCACTATTGATTTGATATCGTCTGCTTCAGTGCTATTTTTCTGCATGGGTCCGTTCACCAACACGTAGAATTCTAATAAATATGGGGCCAGCCCTTGCGCTGCCCAACTGCCACGAAATACGCTGCACAATATCTGCGAGGGCACCTTCGAGTTAGTTCATCTTTTCTGCCTATACCATTGACGACTTTACCAAATCGAGTCGATCTTGACCTCATTTTTCGCAAGCCATCCAGTGGCAAAATTTTACCGTTATAATTCATATAACCGAACCTCCTTGCTCTTCGACCAGACAGGTCAATAACAACACCGTGATCCACATCAAAACTCGAAAAGCCTAACCAAAAGATGGCTATGCGCTCGCGCGTATCATCGTAAATGCTACTGCAGATTGCTTTCGCGGCCTGGTACCCGACCGAGTCCTGTATTCATTGTCGAGGAAAGTGCTCGCAACTGGTTCAGCGCAATCGATGAGCAGACTGATGACCATCACACCGCCATTGTAGTTGCTGAAATCGATGAAGTGGAGGTCATTGGCCTGGCCATAGTTGGTCCTCCGAGGGAAAATATCCTCAGCTTTTACCAGGGTCCAGGCACCATCAACAGGGAACTCTACTCTCTGCAGGTCGACCCTGCCTGGCAGCGCCGAGGCATTGGCAGACAACTCACAAGATCTGTCACAGCGATTAACACCAAACAGCCGAATCCGGAGATGCTGGTTAAGGTGCTAAAAATAAACCCTAATGTGGCCTTCTACCAGGCCATGGACGCCATCCTAATCGGCGAGCAATCCTATGACTGGCATGGTTTCCAAACACCTGAACTTGTCTACTGCTTGAATAATGTCGGCAATCCCAACCCCTAAGGGTGAATTAATCTACGCTACCTTTAAGGCAGCGAGTTCCTATCAAGATGCTGGTGGAGACCAGGCAAGCGGGAACACCTCTGGGAAATCACTCAGCGGCTGACCATCTTGTGGGGAATATTCATAGAGTGCATAAGGATCTGGGATTGCTTGGCTGCGTCGCCTTAAATAGCGGACATCCGATCCCGCCCACAGAGATGCATGAGATCTTCTTGGATGGGGC
>JAPKEK010000304.1 GCA_028822125.1 Pseudomonadales bacterium
ATCCCTGGTCGGCTGGGACCAAAACACACCGCAACTGCCACTTGGGAGAAAAGCACTAGATATGCGGGTTTTGGTTTACGCATATTAAACACTTTGATTTATCTAGTTCTGGGAAGATACCCTTGATAAATTGAGTCATCGAAAACAGCTCTAACAAGCTGTTTCCCAGGTCTTAATTTAGCAGCGTAAGCGCATGCTGAGGACAGTTGCCGACGCGTATAGAAATTTCTCGCATTAGCCAGGGCAATTTTCGAGCAGCCCGCATCACCAGCACTGATGTAGCGCCTTAGAGTAGCGCCCGGGGGAGGTGCAACTGTAAGCAGTTTCAGAATACTTAGATGACTTCCTATTCCATGGTAAGAGAAGCAAATATATCCGCAACCTTATCCATATCATAGCCCAGTATTTCCGTTAACACCTCCACATTGTGCTCGCCCATATCCGGCCCTGCTCTTTCAACAATAGCCGGGGTCTTACTCAATCGAAAACGGCTATTTTCTACCACAACATCACCGACCGTACTGTGGGTGGTTGTAATGAAATGAGCGCGGTGCATCAGTTGTGGGTCATCCATGCAGTCCCTGGCCTTTTGGACCACATGGGCAGCAATCCCGGCGACAATTAAGTCAGCAACCAGATCATCCTCATCCTGTGCACCGGTCCAGTCTGATATTCTCATCTCGAGTTCATCCTCACGTAGCTTTCGTTGTGGTGCGGTTTTAAGGGATGAATCTTCTCTTAAATCATCAAATCCCCCGAGTTCGCAGAGGGCCTGCCAGTCTTTATCCGACTGACAAACCAGAGCGACCCATCTATCGTCACCACTGACCTGAAAAACACCATGAGGGCAACATTCAAGATCACGGTTACCCATCCGGTCCCAGACATGCTCATTTAACTCATAATCCAGAATCGCTGGTGCAAGCAGGTGGATAGCGGCTTCCGCTTGGGAAATATCAATATGCTGGCCTTCGCCCGTCGTGCTTCTGTGTTCAAGCGCTGCCATGAGCGATGCCAGCATGAATCTCGGCGCTACCCCGTCTGTGTATGCCAGGTAAGGGCCCGCTGGAGATCGATCCTGCCATCCGGTCAGCTCGTAAAACCCGGTGATAGCCGCCGCCATATTGCCGTAACCAGGAATCATGGATCGCTCGCCCGTCTGGCCCATCAAGCAACTTGATAGCATGATCAGATCAGGATTAACCGATTTCAGCGTGTCATAATCAAGTCCCCACGCCCGCATTGCCTTTGGTGAGAAGGATTCGGTTACCACATCAGCCCACTTCACCAGATCCAGGATGACTTCCCGACCGACCGGGTTAGATGGATCAATTGTGACCCCTAATTTCCCAGCATTAAAATTACTAAAACAGGTGCCATGGCTAACCTGTTGCTCGTCATTCACAAATGGCGGGGCGGCGCGCACCGGATCAAGCCGAACACTGGATTCCACTCTCACGACGGTAGCACCATAATCTGTCAGCAACCGGGTAAATATCGGACCCGCGATAACCCACATAAAATCGAGTACTTTGAGTCCTGCCAGCGGTCGCTCCGAGCTTCCGGTCGGTTCAACTTTCGATCCGCGAACCGATGAAAAAGACTGGAAATCATTTACCTGCGGTGCAACCCCGAGCCGCTTTAAGGGACTTTTCGGCATCCTGGCAAAGGCGCCTGGCACTCTTGCTTCAGCGGCTACCACATTAAGTTTTTGCCAGTAATCACGAGAGTGAAAGTGCCGTTCCTTTAACAGATTCTCGACATCCAGCGTTGGCGCAATATAGATCCCTCGCGCCAAGCCCTCTTCGAATAATGCTTCTTTGGTACGGGTCAGGGTGAAGGCCTGGATCTGTTTACACAGCTCGAAGTAAGATTCCGGGGACTCACCTGTCGCGATCATAGCGGCTATTTTGATACCCCAATCTTCTTCAGCAGTCTGCTTCGAGCAATACCCATCCTCAGCCAACCAGCGGAGCAGGCGCTTGTTTGGTTCGGTAAAGGCAGGGCCAAAAAGAAAAGTAATGGCAACATAGCCATTCCTGCAGGGCCAGGTCATCTGAATAGGAAATGCCCCGGCCAGCCCGCCTGCTTCTCGCTCAATAATCAACTCGGAATTATTCGCAGGACCCAGGAATGCCGATAACGCAGCTTGAGCAGATGAACATTGAGCAGAGATGTCGACATGCTGCCCGAAGCCCGTTTTATGTCTTGCCTGAAGCGCAATCAAAGCGGCCCCCGCAGCGTCGGCTGCAGCGTGCAGAAATGCCTGAGGGACACTGGTTCGCACCGGTGCACGGTCTGCATCACCGGCCAGCGCCTGCGCACCACTGGCGGCCCAGACCGTCAGGTCTGTTGCTGGCCAGTCAGCCTTTGGGCCTGTCTGGCCATAGGCTGTGATCGAAACCAGAATCAGAGCAGGGTTAATCAAACTCAAACGTGGGTAATCCAGCGCCAGATCTGCACGCTCAGCTGGGCTGTATGATTCAATGACAAAATCAACCTCCTTAACAAGCGCCTCAAAATCACGCAGACCTGTTGCTGTTGCAAGATCCAATTCAAGACTTCGCTTGCCTCGTGCATAGGCTTCCCACCATAGCCCTGCTTTATCCTTAAACGGCGCTTTTCGCCTGGTCGACGACCCTCCAGGGGGTTCGATAGCAACTACCTCGGCACCCAGGTGGGCAAGTAGGTAGCCGCAGAATATTCCGCGTTCATCCGTAAGATCGAGTACACGATAGTTGGACAGCATCTCGCCTCCCTTGGTCAAATATCCTTAAGCTTCGTTTTTTTGATCGATTCCTTAACGCATCGGCTGTACCGATGACTTAACCAGACAGTACATGCAGTTGATGTCATACATTGAATTTGCAATTCCCTCAGGACAAATCATGCAAGGTGTATCCTTTTTCCACCTGTAGCACTCCAGATCAGACGCTATTGACTCACATTATAGTACTGCCCAGGACGGATTACTTTAGCTACCTCGTTCGAATACTAAACAAAGCCGAGCATAGGCAGAATAAACCACATTCCGAGGGATCGTTCAATGCAGCAGTAGCAGCCCTTTTGAAACAGCGATACAGGGCAATGGGTTCTGCAGCAAGGGGCCATCGAGGTGGACCCTCCGCCTGAAGAGTATTCCGGTGATTTTGTTTAGGTGTGGTTTCCTTGCTTGTTAGGGGCGTTCCGGAGGCCAGCTGACCGAACGTATCGCTCACGCATAAAACGGCGCCAAAGGCACTGGATCCTGCATCGCTATCATCTTGCGCACCAGTGCATCCAGCAGGGCAGCCCGCGTCTCCAGCTGCGCTGGGTCCTGCCACAGATTGTAACGCTCGTCAGGGTCCGCAATCAGATCATACAGCTCATTGCCCGCATCCGGCTCGCCGATAGTCAATCGGTGGGTCTTAGTGATCAGCGTGCGCAACCCCTGGAAGCGGTCATAACCCAGGTTGACCCGCTGGCGGCTGTCCTCAATTAAAAGCGCATCCACTTCCGGGTCTTTCTCCAACACACGCCCCTGAATACCGTAATAAGGCGAAACCCTGGCGTGATCCATGATCGAGGCTGAAATATCGATAGTCTGCCCCAGCTCCTGGCTGACTCTGGCATGCCTGTTTCTAGGATCGGCCCAGATAAAGGGTACCCGCACCAGGCCGTGCAAATGCAACGGCCCCTTTAACATCAAGCCACGGTCGCCCATGTAATCACCGTGATCTGAAGTGAAAATCACCAGGGTATCTTCGACCAGGCCGAGCCGTTCCAACTCGGCCATAACCACGCCGACCTGATCATCAATCTGCGCGATCATGCCGTAGGTCAATGCAATTGCCTCGCGCACTTCCCGTTCATTCACCGCGTAGGGCATCTGGGTGCCGCGCTGGGCCGTGCCTTCCTCAAAGGCCTCATGCAGGTAATTATCCAGGTGTGTATCACCCCGTCCAAAACCAGAAGGTAAGGCGATCTCATCTGGGTCATACATGCCCCAGTACCTGCCCGGCGGTGTAAAGGGGTGATGGGGATCAGGGAAAGAACACTGTATAAAAAACGGCTGACTTGCCTCTTTTGCGGCATGGGACTGCAGATAGTTCACCGTCTCTCCGCCGATATAAGCGCTCGGATACAGCGCTTCGGGCAATTGTGTGCGCCAGGCCTGAGGGGTGACAATGTCTGGAACCGGGATCGCATTTGCCTCACCCCGCCGCGTGTTCCAGTCGCCGGGTTGCGCTTTCAGCCACTGCTCATAATCACCACCTGCCTCATCCCCATGGCCAGTCACCATGGTCACTTTTTCAAAACCATAGTACGGCGTCTTGGTGCTGAAGCCTGTCTCAGCCCAGGAACGCGGATCTTCGTTCAGGTACTGCTGGCCACGTCGGTTAGGGCTTTGTGCCTCCACCGGCTGGCCACGCTCATCATACTGATAACGCGCCGGGTCCGGTTTCCAGGCA
>JAPKEK010000305.1 GCA_028822125.1 Pseudomonadales bacterium
TCTCGGATTCCTTCATGGCAACCTGACTGCCGAACGTATTCAGATAGAACAAAACGGACAGTTATACCTGACCCAGTTCGGTTGGCCACCGGGCTTGTTTGGGCAAACTCAGATCAATAGCCAGCAGCCGGGTAGCCTGCCTTCAGATATCCAGGCTCTGGGCCAGTTGATTTATGCTGCAGCGACAGGCCAGACCTGGGCCGCAGACAAGGGTTTTGTATCCGACACCCCCGTAGGAAACGACGTTAAAATAGCTTTACAGGCCATGCTCACGCAGACAACTACTTCATCAACAATCAATCTGAGTGAAATTAAAACCCTGATCTTCCGTCCCGATGAGTCCGTCGAAACCAAGGGCAGCCCGGTAGCCGCTCAGACCTATACACCGATCGGGCAGGAACCGGAACTCGACACCCGACTGATGCAAAACACTGCGATACCCTCTGAGAAAAACGCATTGCCCAGCACCTGGACTATAATCTTGGCTGTCATTCTAGTTACTGCCGGATTATTCATCTTTTTTGTCCTGCCCGATCTAGTTACACCAACAGCAACTGAAACACCTGCGAGACACAAGCCAGCGCCTGCATTAAGCAGCAGGCAGAACATCGATCCCATAGCGACCAAGCCTGTCCTAGCACCCATTGAAGCTGCCCAACTTGCCATCTTTCAGGAAGACAGCACCGTCACAGCCGAATCCTTTCTACGGATTTTACTTGATCTTGAAGACAAAGGACTGGTCCAGTGGGACTCTCAAGCCTTTGCTCGCATCAACCAGGCTGCCGCTGCCGCCGATGAATTATTCAAACTGGGCCAGTACGAACAAGCACTGCTTGCCTACAAACAACTGTTGGCGGAGGTTACTGACCTCCAAAAAAACCTACCCATAATTCTAGAAGAGCAGATCAGCCGAGCCAGTACAGCCCTGAAAAATGGTGACGCAATCCTGGCACAAGCGGCCTGGCTGCTGGTTACTCAACTGCAACCTGACGAATCATCTCATCTGAAGCAGCTCGCTCGAGCGCAACAATTACCCAAAATACTCGACTTGATGAATACAGGCCTGGAAACAGAGCTGCAGGGAGATCTGAACCAGGCCGCCGCCTATCTACACCGGGCCCATACCCTTGACCCTGAATGGAGCCCGGCCAGAGACGCCTTTGAACGATTACAAAAAGCCCTGTCAAACCAGAATTTCAAGGCTTCTATGTCCTCGGGTTTTGATGCCCTTACTGTGGGGAAATATACTGAAGCTGATATCGCCTTTAATCAGGCAGCAACCATTAAACCATCGAGCACGGCACCAACAGGCGGTTTACAGCAAGTCATTATTGCCAGGCAGCAAGCACTCATAGCGACCAGGCAGGAAACCGCCCAGGCAGCCATCACACATGAGGACTGGGCTGAGGCTGCAGCTATTTACCAGAGCATCATTGACCTGGATGACACCTTGCTATTCGCCGGAGAGGGTCTCAAACGCGCTCAATTCAGAATTGGTATAAGTCAACGATTGAATAACTTCCTGGCCAGCCCCGCGAGTCTGCAGCAGAATCAAGCGCTCAGCGAGGCAAAGTTACTGGCCATCCAACTCAGCAAGCTCGCCCCTCCCACGCAAAAACTCCAGGAACCCTTATCACAGTTAACTCGCTTGATCTCAGTTGCACGGATTCCCATTCCGCTAACAATTGAATCAAACAACCGCACAGAAGTCTCAATTCTCCGGCTTGGTGAAGCCGGAAAGTTAGGACTGGTCAGCCAACGGACCCTGTCGCTCATCCCAGGCCACTATGTCATTGTCGGCAAGCGCCGTGGATATCGAGATATAAGAAAAGAAATACCTTTGCTGTATGGGGCAGACAAGCCTAAGGTTCGAATCAGCTGCGAGGAAGCCATCTGATGAGCGAACCCGGAATCGAACAATCAGAAGAAATCATAGGTACGCCGTTTGACCCACCGCAGTCAACGACTCTCAAGCAAGCACAAAAACCAGGCTTTTTGCCCGTTCTACTGATTCTCGCTTTACTGGTCGCTGCCAGTATCGCCTGGTTTTTATTTACTGCAAAAGCTGTGGAGTTCTCAATTACACCAATCCCGGAAAAAATGAAAATCACTGATGGATTCCAGTATCAAATCGGCAGACGCTACCTCATGCTGCCCGGACAATTCACCCTCCAGGCCCAGTTAAAGGGCTATCAATCGCTACAGGAAACGATCGTTGTTACCACGCAAAACGATCAGCTGCTCAGCTTCAAACTGATTAAGAAACCGGGCCGGCTGAATATCTCTACCAGACCCGATGTTGAGGCCCGGGTTTTCATCGACCAGGTGTTCAGCGGAACAACGCCATTATGGGGAGAGAAGATTGAAGTGGGTTTACACGATATCAGCCTCGTCTCCGAGAGATATCTTCGTTATGAGACAGGCATTGACATTGCTGGGATGGAATTACTACAGGAGATTGAAGCGACCCTGGAGCCCGCTTGGATCACCCTTCGCGTATCCAGCGAACCCGTGGGTGCCACTATCAAGATTGACGGCCAAAAGGCAGGTATGACGCCGGCTCAGATTGAAATTCTCGAAGGCACGAGAGAATTGTCTGTTGAAAAACCAGGATACAAGAAATGGCAACGGCGCCTGCAGGTCCAACATGATGTTCCACAAACGCTGGATAAAATTCTACTGACAGAGGCTGACGGCAAGATTACCGTTAACACCATTCCGGCTGATGCAAGTATACGGATAGATAAAAACTATCAGGGCCAGTCACCGGTTTCAGTGGAACTTTCACCGGGTAATAACTATACAGTGGTTGCCAATAAAGCCGGCTACAAGGCCGTTCAAAAACAGGTGTGGGTTGAACCTGAACAGGATATTGAACTGAGTCTGACCCTGGTACCAATCACCGGTAAAATTAAAATAGTAGCATTGCCAGTTGATAGTGAACTCTGGATAGATGGAGCGCTAATGGGCTCTGCAAACCAGGAAGTCAGGCTGAGCGCGACGCGGCATGAACTGGAAGTGCGAAAACCTGGATTTGCAACCTACAGGAAATCGATAACACCGCAACCTAAATTAGATCAGCAGTTGATGGTAACGCTGAGAACTCACGCGGAAGCCAAAATTGACGCTATACCGCAGATCATCAGCAGTTCTGTTAACGACCAGCTCAATTTAGTACTCCCAGGCAAACTCACGCTGGGAGCACAACGCCGAGATCGCGGCCGGCGATCCAATGAAATCCTCAGGCAAGTAACACTGACCAGGGCCTATTACCTTGGCAGCAAGGAAGTAACCAATCGCCAATACAAACAATTCTCACCCGGGCATGACCCTGGATTTTTTGGTCGTTCCCTACTGGGAGAAGGCGATCGACCTGTTGTGAATATATACTGGTCGGAAGCCGTCCGCTATTGTAACTGGCTCAGTCAGAAAGATGGCCTCCCTGTCGCTTATGCCATGAAGTCAGAAGCCTGGCGGTTAATCAGTCCCGGCACAACGGGCTATCGTTTACCCACAGAGGCTGAATGGGCCTATGCCAGCCGCTTCGCGCAGAACCAGACACCCAGCCGCTTTCCCTGGGGAGACAGCCTGCCCCCCCCTGAAAATTTCGGCAATTTTGCGGACGAAAGCGCAACAGGCATGGTGCCTTATATCATTAAAGGGTATAACGATTCATTCAGAGGTCCCGCGCCTTCGGGTACCTTCCCGGCCAACAACCTGGGTCTCTATGATCTGGCTGGTAATGTTTCAGAATGGGTGAATGATCGATATAGTGTAGAACTATCCAAGGACCTCGAGCTAGATAGACGAGGGCCTGAATCAGGAGAATATTTTGTGATCCGAGGATCTAATTTTTCCCAAGGCCGATTCAGTGAACTACGCTGGACTTATCGTGATTATGGTGCAGATGCCAGGCAGGATGTCGGTTTCAGAATTGCCCGAGATGTTGCAGAATGAAACGCGTCCTGCTGGTTTCTTGGCTCATCGCCCTCGGATCATTGTCATCTCAGGCGGCCACATCTGCTCAGTCTGCCTCAACACTATCAGAACCGAACCCGGACAATACTCAGGGAGTCAGCGAGCCGTCTCCCGAAGCAACGCTTGCAGTCGATAAAAGTCCTTCAGATCAGGCCATCGAGCCAGGAGCCGAAATACCCGATAGCAGTGAACTAAAAAAACGAGACCTAGGAGATGCCTTCAAAATCTTCAGGCCAAGCGAAGCTATCAGTGCTGATAACGCTGTACCTTTCCCAATAGATATATAGTGTAACCAGCGAGGAACCCGCATCAATGAAAAAGCAATTACCCCTTGAATTTTTATATCAAGTATTTTCGCTCATTATCGCGGTCCTGCTGGTCCATGCGATTTATGTTTCTATAGTCCGTCCTAACGCCAGTGCCGTTCTGGAGCAACA
>JAPKEK010000306.1 GCA_028822125.1 Pseudomonadales bacterium
GGCAGATTAACGCCGCCTCTTGCCGAATGCACGGCATGGCCATGAAACAATATTACGTCCCCAGGTTCATAGTTGTCCCAGCCGAGAATATCAAAAGAGTCCCGACAAGCCTCCACATTAGGTAATGGAGGTAAACTCGGATCCATGAACGAATCAAAATAAGTCCATTGCTGGTGGGCTTCCTGGCCAATGAGTATTTTGCCATCAGCAAAAGCCGCTTCAAGGTCCGCTGCAGCCTCAGGGTTTGAAGCAGGGTCCATGCCAACCGGCGGTCGGTAGGTTACATTCCATAGATGAGAACCTCGCAATATTTCGAGGCTGACATCCCGGGGCACCGGATCCGCACATACCCAGGCACGAACTAACTGATGTCCTTCTACATTGTAATAACAGGTGTCCTGATGCCAGGCGCTCGGCGCGATTATGCCAGCGGGCTTGTAAAACATCTGATCCATGTAAAACCGGACGGGCGACTGCAATACTTTCCCTACAATCTCAGCAATCGGCGAGTTGTCCATCAAGGTCTTTAGTTGGGACGAATGGCTTGCCGGAAACTGGTCAATTCGCAGAGGCATGGCTACACCCGCCGACATGCCATCCGGATGGTCATTTGCCCACTCCAGGCCGTCGTGCAATAAGCTAATCCAGGAATCATCTAATACAGCTTTTAATAGGACTGCTCCATCGCGATTAAACGCGTCAATGTCTGTCTCCCGTATAGCTCGTGCAGGCGCCGGTTTTTCCATAGCTTCTATCACCCTGATCGATTGGCTTACTAGATTTAACTATACCAGTTTATGGCGCGTCCATCCCTGTGGCTGGGAATGTGACTGCAGCACGCCACCTGGCATTTTACAATTCGAACCAGAAACCTATCCGTCTTTCCAGATTTCCAGATTTCCAGATTTCCAGATTTCCAGATTTCCAGATTTCCAGTATTTCATTTTGTCAGAATGCCATAACGACCCTGAGGCAGTTGAATTGGTATAAACTCAACCCTCTATCCTGATTTTGGAACCAGCTTGAACACTGAAAACTTTAAGTACATTACCTACCAGGTCAATCGTGGCAGGGCCCGCATTACACTGAACCGACCTGAAAAACGTAATGCTCTGAGTATCGAGCTTGTCGAGGAACTTCGGGATGCCCTCTGGGAGGCGGACGATAACAAAGCCGTGCATTGCGTCATTCTATCGGGATCAGGGAGTTCTTTCTGTGCAGGCTATGACTTGACTCCGACCCGCAAGTCCACTGGCGATGCGGTCGAGCGAAGGCGGGGTCGAGGTATCGATGATGACACCTGGATGATCGAAAGATTCCAGCGAAGCCTGAAGACCCTGTGGGAAATGCACAAACCATCCATAGCCCAGATTCATGGCCATTGCCTGGCAGGCGGTACCGACCTGGCCCTTTACTGCGATATACTCATCTGTGCCGACAACGCAAGTATTGGATTCCCGGCACTTCGTAATATGGGTGCTGCACCCAATCAACTCTGGTTGTATCACTGTGGACCGCAGTGGACTAAGCGCCTGTTGCTTACAGGAGACACTGTCACAGGCACGGATGCTGCAAAAATTGGCCTTGTTCTAAAATCCGTCCCTGAACACCTGCTTGAAGGCGAAGTAGAAGGCCTGGCAGATCGCCTGAGCCATATCGATGCGGAAATGCTCTCGGCCAATAAGCGCACTATTAATCTCGGCATGGAATTAATGGGTGCGCAAACGCTGCAACGCCTGGCCGCTGAAAACGATGCGCGGGCACACACCACCCAGGCTGCACGAAATGTCTTTAAGCAAATTGCCACAGAAGGTCTAAAGGCGGCCCTAACGGAACGCGATGCCCCATTTGGGGACGGCCGAGCCAGCGTGTCTACGCCGGAGCTGCGCGATGAGAAAGGCTTCCTGACTAACCCTGATTAATAGCAGATATCCCTGCAGCAGGGTTGAAATGCACTGCTCTAGTGCGATGCTTTGATCCCCGCAAAAGCGCCCCGCTACAACATTGTAAGGCTGGCACCCATTCTCGTGCTGCTTTCAAACAGTATCTGACCTGGCGCTACTGACCAATGCCCCACCGTATCCCTCTTCTTAGCAGTTCGTAGAAGACTGGATAATTCCAGGCGCAACGCGTGACCGGTACAACATCAACAATAGGCTGCATGTCGTACTTACCTGTGCAATGCCCCAGCATGAGATAGAGCACCTGGCCTTCGCCGACCTGATGAACATACATCTGTGGTTGAGTATCCCGATCCAAGCCAAAATCCGACCTCGCATAACCCGTTGAGGGAGCCTTATAACTGGCATCCAGCAGCACAAGATTGTCACCAAAAAATTCGCAGTAATAGGGTTCATCTTCAATTTCAAAGTCATCTATCCCGACGGTTAGTGGATGCGTCTTATCCGTCACTCGTACGGTGAAATTCTGAACGGCGGGATGTGCCACAAACCGGGAACCTAGGCTCTGCATCAAACTTGGCGCTTTGTCCGGTGTGTCCGCCTTGCCATCCACTAACTCTACCAGAGCATTGGTGCCGTGCAGTGCTAGCCATCGCCCGCCCGCTTGCAAAAACATTTCCAAGCCTTCCTGCTCCGCTTCGGTGGGGCAAAGATCGCAGGTATAGGTCACCAGTAATGTAGAGGACTGTATAGAGGCGATATCAGCGTAACTATCGGCTACCTTCACCCACACATCTTCCTGCTCTGCCAGTAATTTAAGCAATTCCAGACGGGCAAAATTAGTATCGTGATACTTGGCGTTGCAGACAAGATAAACGTCAATCTTGGTATTCATTGCTGCGCCCTCGCTTCGAATAGATCAAGACACTGAGAGTATCACAGCTAACAGTTGAACAAATGGTCTATACCAATACGCAAGGCTGCAGTTAACAGGCAAAAGACTATGCTGATGCAGGACCCGCTCCCCATTCGCGTAAATTAAGGGATTGGATAGCCTTATTACATGCATTAGTACAAGCATTGCCATCGCACTGGCATCATGACCTTCCTGAAACGCTGAAACCCTCATCAGCATGGCACAGTCGCAGCATGACGACTGGCATCCCAGCGATCTTTGGGTCGGTACAGGTCGCCTATTGTTGTTTACTCTTATTTACGTTTACGTTAACGTTAACGTTAACGTAAATAACATCAGTCATTGATCATTGCAAATGGGGAAATACTTGACCACCTACTCTATTTCCGAGATGTCCAGCGAATTCAAAATCACACCTCGGACCCTTCGCTTCTATGAAGAAAAAGGTCTGCTTACACCTTCCCGGCAGGGTCGGTCCAGGATTTATAATGCCAGTGACCGAGTCCGACTTGAACTCATTTTACGCGGCAAGCGACTTGGCTTTTCACTGGAAGAAAGCTGCGACATTATCGATATGTACGACCCGACGGGCAACAATCTTGACCAACTTGAAAAAGTCACCGAAACCGTCCGCACCAAAATAATCCAGCTCAAACAGCAGCAACGTGACCTCAAGAGCATGCTCAGGGAACTCAAGACCTGGGAGGATAACTATCTAAAAGCAATTCAAGGCGTCACCAACGTAAATTCAGGTGAGTCAGCAATACACTCGAGGGTGAATCCATGAACACTTCTTATCCAACCCTGAATTACAATCTGGGTGAAGACATTGATTTACTGCGAGACTCCGTTTATCAATTTGCCTGCGAAGAAATTGCCCCCAGAGCCGCGCAGATTGACGTTGATAACGCCTTTCCTAACGACCTTTGGCTAAAACTTGGCAATCTGGGACTCCTTGGCATTACTGTAGAGGAAGCCTATGGCGGTTCCGGTTTCGGCTATCTGGCCCACATTGTTGCCATGGAAGAGATCAGCCGAGCCTCAGCGTCAGTCGGTTTATCCTATGCTGCCCACTCGAACCTATGCGTAAACCAGATCAGGCGTAATGGCAGCGAAGCGCAGAAACAACAGTTTCTACCGAAACTGTGTTCAGGCGAGCATGTAGGCGCACTGGCCATGTCAGAGCCCGATGCAGGATCCGATGTCATCAGCCTCAGTCTCAAGGCACAGCGGGACGGTGACCACTACATTTTAAATGGCACCAAGATGTGGATTACCAATGGGCCCGATGCTGATACTTTTGTCATTTACGCAAAAACTGACCCTCAGGCTAGGTCAAGAGGCATCACTGCCTTTATCGTGGAACGGGATTCCCCCGGGTTTTCCCGCAACAACAAGCTCGACAAGCTGGGTATGCGAGGATCAAACACCTGTGAATTGATTTTCGAAGACTGCCCGGTACCCGCGGCAAACATACTGGGCTCTCTGGGGAAAGGCGCTGCTATATTGATGAGTGGCCTCGACTATGAAAGAACCGTCCTCTCAGGAGGCCCTATCGGCATCATGCAGGCCTGCATGGATACGGTCG
>JAPKEK010000307.1 GCA_028822125.1 Pseudomonadales bacterium
CCTTAGATAGCCGATAAGAACAGGAGCAGCGTACAGATGATCAACAGGAATATCAAAGAAGCCCTGAATCTGTCCGGCATGAAGATCCATCGTGAGGACACGGTTCACTCCCGCGGCAACAAGCAGGTTGGCAACCAGCTTCGCGGTTATAGGCACCCTGGGTTGATCTTTACGATCCTGCCGGGCATAGCCAAAGAATGGGATAACCGCCGTTATGCGTGCCGCACTTGCGCGCTTGGCTGCATCCACTGTAATCAGCAACTCCATAAGATTGGAATTGGTCGGCGGGCAGGTTGGTTGAATGATATAAACATCACTGCCCCGCACATTCTCATTGATCTTCACGAATGTTTCGCCATCCGGAAATGCAGTGACCGTGGCGTCACAGGGGGTAACTTGAAGATAATCTGCAACACTTTGGGCCAAATCGGGATGCGCGCTGCCTGATATAATCTTCATGATAGGAGTGGAATATATTTCTTTCCGATGGATGCAACACGAAAGCTTTCCACTTTGCAATGCAGATTTACTGTGTATTGCCATTTGCTCCGCCTTGCATTCCCGGTGAAATAATTTAAAATATTCTCATCTTTAGCTGACATCCTGAGGTCAGTTTGTTCCCAGCCTAACAATAACCATGGCTCAAAACCTCCCCGCCTAGTGCGGTCATGAACAATTCCAGGCATCACAATCCTTTGCTTTGGTTACGAAAAAACCCCAGCACGGCCTTCCTGTTACTCACCATTAGCGGGACGCTCGTTTATTTTTATTGTGCCATACCGTTATTTGGTAATTTTCGGGAACAGACGGTAATTTACTGGATATGGGCCATCTGCGGCAAAACGGAATATGACTACGGTCATGGCCGGTTTGTGCCATTGGCAATGGCATTTCTTGTCTTCCGGTCATGGAAAAAAATCGCAAGCGCACCACGTTCAAGCGAATGGTGGGGGCTGGTAATCCTGATATTGGGAATATTCTTCTATATCGTGGCTTATCGCACCATTCAGGCCAGGGTGGCAGCAGGGTCAATTCCATTTGTATTGTTTGGGCTGACCACATTCCTCTGGGGACGGCATGTTTCCAAGCACTTCATCTTCCCGTTGCTGCTGATTTATTTCGCCATCCCCCTGCCTGGACTCATCCAGGCAACCAATGGCCTGCAGATTATCGCCACGCAGATAGCATATCATGTCTCATCACTCTGTGGTGCCGACATCAACGCCGCAGGGACAAACATCCAGTCAACTTCCGGCAAATGGGATGCGCTTGAAATCGCCGAGGGGTGCTCTGGGGTCAGGTCGTTGATCGCGCTGACCTTCATTGCTGCTGTATACGGTTACCTGACCCAAAAGAAGTTGTGGAAACAAGTCGTGCTGATGGGGGTGTCTATTCCTCTGGCGATCATTGCAAATTCGATAAGGGTCACCACGATTGTCTTGATTGCTGAATACTGGAATGCTGAATTTGCAGCCAAGACTTACCACAATTTCTCCGGTTTCATTTTCTTCCCGCTGGGGCTTTCAGGGCTACTGCTTTGCGGCTTCCTGATAAATGGCGGCTGGAAACGGGAACGCCGGACAACGACCAGCAGGATGATCAAGCCAGCCAATGAAGACAATACGGGTACAGAATAAATATGATTCGTAACCTGCTCATCGCCCAAGCCGTTATCGGCATCGGCCTCAGTGGCATCTATCTGCTGCCAAAGACCTTTAATATCAGGCAGTCGGCAATTGTTATGAGCCTGCCATCAAGCCTCAAAGACTGGCGCTTCAAGCCCTCTGAACCCTCAAAGCAAGTGCTTGACGCTCTGGCAGATGATACTAATTATGAGCAGGGAATCTACTACCGCACAACGCCCGGCAGAATTGGTAAACTGGATTTGGTCAGGGCCTTCATTGTTCTTTCAGGCGAAGATATGAACAACAGTATTCATCGACCCGAACGCTGCCTTTATGCACAGGGTTTTGAAATCCTCGATTCTCGGATTATCAATATCAATGTGGGCGGAAGCTCTACAATACCTGCTCAACGGCTTACCTCTGAACATCGTTCATCCGGCCTCCAACAAGTATCCTACTACTGGTTTACAGGCGCCAAAGTAATTACTTCGAGTCACTACAGCAGAACACTTACTGACATGTGGGACAGGTTAATGACCGGTACGAATCAGCGCTGGGCATATGTCACAGTCTCCGCATTTCTCAATGGTGAAGCGCCGCTAACACCACACGATGAGAAATATACCAATGCAATGCTTACCCAATTCATCGGTCAAATATTTGGTAAAATCCATAAAGTCGAGCAACTCGGCGACAAATGGAGCACTGCCGGACCCTAGTTGACCAACCGACTGTTTATATCCCCCGGCCAATGAAATTATTTCATCCAAGCCTGTTTCGCCGGCCTGAACTATTCTTCAGACCGATGCAAATTATACGGCGGGTCTTGTGGGAATTAAAACGTCCAAAAAAAAATGTTCTTGTCCGGTTACCATGGGGATTACATGTCAATGTCTCCCCACATGACAGGATAGGTGCCTCAATCCTCAAGACCGGCAGCTACGACACCGCAGTGCTGGAATGCCTTTATCGCTTGGTGGACGAAGGAGAGCTATGCCTTGATATCGGCGCCAATTTCGGCCTCATGAGCGGAGTGATGGCAATAGCTACTGGGGAAAAGGGGAAAGTCATCGCTTTTGAACCGCACCCGGAAATCGCTCTCGATCTGCAGGAACATATCGAGCTATGGCAAAGTACCCCCCGGCTTGGAACTGTCCAGGTCTCTGATAATGCGGTCTCTGAGACAACCGGCACCGCTGCACTTGAAATCCCCCGAGAATTTAACTGCAACAGGGGTACAGCCAGAATAAGCCGCCCACAGGAGACAGAAGGACAGGCCAAGAATCTCATTAAGGTAGAGACAATACGGCTCGATGATTTCCTTGATGATGCTCAGGCAAAAGTTGGAATGCTCAAAATTGATATTGAAGGACATGAAAAAGCCGCGCTCTCAGGCGCGGCGAGCTTGTTACACCGCGGTGCAATCCGCGATATCATCTATGAGGACCAAGTTGGGCATCCCTCCAGTGTCAGCAAATACCTGGAGGAATTCGGCTACAAAATCTATCTGATACGCAAAGGCCTGCTTAAACCAATGCTGATGCCGCCGGGCACACCACTTTACGAACTGGGCAATTTCCTGGCCACGCGTGAACCGGAACGGGCAGAAAATCGCCTTGGCAAGAAAGGCTACAGAATACTGGGAACCTTGTGTTAGTTCCCGGAGCCAGGAAGCTCAAACTGAGAAGGCTCGGGAAAAAGTTCCGCCATGAATTGCAGAAAATGCTCTATCTCGCTATGGGGAATATCCACACCACGCTCCTCCTGAATGCAGAAAGCCTTGCCATTCATCCTGCGAATCCTATCTGCCACCCTGGAATTCTCAGGGCCTGATACACCCCAACAGAACATGTCCTTCTCCAGTAGCCTCGGCGGGACCAGATCCGCGCACCCTGCGTGGCAGGCCAGATATGGAACGAGAAAACTGTGTAAAGCGTGCATCGAAGTTGAACGGAACCGGGATGCACGGGTCGCCTCGAAAGCCTCTGGAAAACGCTCTGAGGCAAACTCCAGTAACAGCTTATTGTGTGCATATGGACGATGCATAACAGTAAGACGGTGATGCTTACCAAAGCATGAATCCAACAACTGGTTGACGTTCTTGTGCCCGGCTGAATCACCCTCTTCCTCAGCTGAGGGTGCCCCCTTCGGCGAAAGGGCACGGCCAAGTCGCACCCTTATCAACCCGTCAGAGGCATAAAACTCGCCAACATTCATTTCCCGGCGGAGAAAAAAATCATCGTTGAAATAGATAAACCGGTCGCTTAATCCGGGGATATTAAAGAAATATGACTCGACAGCTTGGGTATTATAGTTCGGGTAATGATCGGGATTGGTAATAATGTCCCTTGCCTCCACAACGCGAATCTTCGGATGATCAACATCCAGCCATTCGGGAAGTTGTCCATCTACCACGATATAAATCAACCTGATCCCCTTCAGATATTGATCAACCGAGCGCAGCGAGTAACGCAACTCATCAAGCGAATCCGTTGGTCGTTTAGTCTGGATACCGATGCGGCAGAAATCATCTCGAGTTTCCCCGTCAAGCACCTGTTGTCGACTCTCTGCCCACAGGGGATCACTGGGATCGCTCCATAGGTAAACCACATCAATATCGCAAACCCGCTCACGGGGACCACGTCGATAACGCATGAAAAGATGACGCAACTCGACAATGCTGGAAACAGTGACTATACGGGATATCTCAAAGATCCGTGCGAGGCTTGTTGTGATCCTGGTTAACAAGGTAGTTAAATGTCCCTTAGGTGTGTC
>JAPKEK010000308.1 GCA_028822125.1 Pseudomonadales bacterium
ATCAGAGCCAGTTCGAGCAGCTACTGGCCAGGCGAATCGCGTCGTGAAGAAACCTAATGTATTGGTTTTGTTTCCTGATCAGTTGAGAGCGCAGACGCTGCCGATTTATCAGGCGACCTACGGTGCACAGCAGATAAGCACTCCCAATATTGATCGCCTGGCAGCGCAGGGGATGACTCTGGATAATGCTATTTCTAATTGTCCGGTATGCACCCCGGCTCGGGCCATGCTGGTGACAGGTCGCTATCCACAGACCACCGGGCACCTCATCAACACGACTCGAACCCGCCATTCAGAAATTAGTATTGCCGATGCTTTCGCGCATCAGGGCTATCAGACTGGATGGGTTGGCAAGTGGCATCTGCATACGGGCCTGTGGCCGGCCATCGATAGAATGCCACAGCATCCGGATTGGGTGCCCGAGGGGCGAGACCGTTTGGGTTTCCAGTATTGGCGAGCCTATAATCAGCATATGGTCTACTTCGATGGCTTCGTCAACAAGGATGACTGGAATTATGAGCGCTGGCAGGGCTATGAGACTGAGGGCTTACTGGACTATGCCTATGAGTTTATCGATCAGGCTGCGGACAACCCGTTTTTACTATTCGTATCTCCGCACCAGCCTCACTTCACCCCCTTTCAGTTCGCACCTGAAAAGTACTACCAGCAATTACCTGCCGAGCTCATATTACCCGCTAATGTGCCACCGGAAAAGGTTGCCGTTGCAAAGGAGATGTACAGGCACTACCTGGCAATGACATTAGCTGTGGATGAAATGCTGGGTCGATTGATGGATTATCTTGAACGCAAGGGGCTTGCCGATAATACCATTTTGGTGTTCGCTTCTGATCATGGAACCCAGGCGGGTTCCCAAGGAGTCAATCCCTGGTCCAAGAAAAACCCCTACGATGCTTCCATCAAGGTGCCGGGCATTATTCGCCAGGCCGGTAAGATCCCTGCAGGCAGTCGGTCAACCCAGTTAGTTAACATGGTTGACTGGTTCCCGACGATCTGTGAGCTGGCAGGAATACCGGTACCCAGGTCGATAGAAGGGCACAGTGTTGCTTGCGCCTTGAAAGACCCGGATCTTGAAAGGCTGGATGAGGCCGCCTTTTTGATGAATTTTTCCAAGTACTTTGACTGGTTTGAAAATGGCGCGGAATGGCGCGGCATCAGGACCAGAGATTATATGTACGCAAGATGGCTTAGTGGGCGAGAGGAACTCTATGACCTGAAAGTTGATCCGCTGCAGATGAACAACCTATACTTGGATCCTGACCAGAAACAAACGTTATTACGGTTGAAAGGCCTTATGGAAGAGCATCAGAACAAGCGAGCTGATCAACTCGTAAACTGCACCGATTGGAAAGACTGGCTTGATGATCAGCGGCGGGTTGTGAAGAATGCCTTCGGCGAATTAAGCCATCCAGAGTCTTTACCGGACTGGTCGCTACTTCATTAATATGGAATTCCCGACTGAATTAACCCGAGCCAAAATAAAGGAATTCAGGCAACGGGGTTTTTGCGTCACCCCTGATATCCTGAAGCTATCTGAGATAGAGCAGTTCGGGACTGCTGTAGACAGGGAAGTTGCTGTCCGGACCCGCCACGAGAGGCGTCCGCAAGAGGAGAAGACTGTGTACGAGCAGTCGTTCGTTCAATGTATGAGGTTATGGGAAAGCAGCGAACAGGTCCGAGGACTTTCCTGTCATAGTGGGCTTGCAGGATTGGCGGCGCAACTGCTGCAGGAACCGACAATACTGCTCTGGCAGGATCAGGCGCTTTATAAAGAGCCAGGTGGGCGTGAAACAACAGCGCACCAGGATCAACCTTTCTGGCCTATTGGCGATGCGCCGTTAGTCAGTGCCTGGATACCCCTAGACGATGTGACCATACAATCCGGTGCTATGGCTTATGTGCCAACTTCGCAGAAACTGGGCCGACTTCGGGTGGTTGATATTACCCACAGTACTGAACCCTTTGATATTTTGGCCGATCCGAGGGTGGCAGATATTCAGCTGGAAAGTGTAGAAGTCAAAGCGGGTTCCATCATCTGGCATGATGGTTTTACTATTCATCGGGCTCACGCAAATCAAACGGCTCAAACGCGCAGGGTATTCACCGTGGTGTATCTTGCCGCAGGCTATCCGAGGGCTAATTCCTGGCCGGTTTTTCCCTTGGATAGAGCGGGCGTGGCAGTTGGAGCGGTGATGCAGGGGGACGGCATGCCGGTGGTCTGGCCGCCGCCGGAGGACCTGCCGGTGGCACCGAGCAGGCGGGGTCAGGACCAGGGCCCACAGCACGACTAGAATAACCTGTTATCTTGTTCTATGAAGCTGGATTATGGAAACCAGTCAGACCTGTTTTAATCAACTGGAGAAAGGCCTTACCCTGCCGTTGCATCGTTATTTACTGTTGTGATCTGTTAACGTAACGATTGCCATGCATCAAGGATTGCCAGTTCCCCATTTTCAACCAGGTGGGATTGCGTGTCGAAGTGCATGGTGGCCCGCTGTTCCAGATCGTAACCGGGCCAGTCCAGTTGTTCTCCTCTTATAAATGCAGTCCAGGTCTTATGCATGTTATCCGCGAGCTCCTGGGGCAGGGAGCCCTCACCTATAAAGAATGCGACGCCGGGACTACCCAGGGTGTTAAATGTGAAGGGTATTTCCAGGGCGTGGGTTGCTTTCAGGTTGCCGGCGCGTGATTCCCAATCAAATTGGTAGAGATGCGTTTCTGCAGCAAATGCCAGTCGGGCCTCAGCCAGGCGTATAGCTGGAATCTTGAATGTAAAATCGGTAGACAGCGCAATGGCAATTTCAGTTGTTGTTGCTGCGGGATAAATTTCCTGGTAAGCGTCGATCAAAGCCTGGCCGCCGCCTAATCCTTTTGCCTGCCGTTCAAGCTGTGCAGCACTGACATCGTTCATTATAAAAAGGCTGGCTTCATCTTTGTTAGTACCAATCAGTACCGGGACAGATGCGCCCACACCTGATTTTATAGCATTCAGCAGGGTTCCCGGAATGACTTCGTTACCCTCCACAGGGTAGAAAGCCTGAACACCTCGGCCTGTCCCTGATTTTTCAAATTGCATTGACGCCCTATCCTGAGCCTCAAGAATATCCATGACCGTTGCCGCTTGCAATTGTTGCAGGTTATTGGCGTTGAGCTCCTTTTTGAACAATTCTGTGACTTGCTGACCTGTTGTTTTTGATAAAGTGTGGTGTGCTGCACCGCTTTGCGGGATAGCGCGATGGAATAAACCCTGGGCGCGCTTTGAACCCAGCAGGGTTGTCACTGAAAAACCACCCGCTGACTCTCCTGCAATGGTGACCTGGTCTGGGTCGCCACCAAAGAATCCAATATTATCGCGAACCCATTCAAGGGCGGTAATTTGATCGAGTGTGCCGTTGATTCCAGAAGTGGCGTAATCTGCGCCGAATTCAGAAAGATCGGTAAAACCAAGTGCTCCCAGGCGATAATTTATGGAGACCACTACGATATTACCGTTGTTAGCAAAGCTGGAACCGTTATACCATGGGATCGCACCCTGTCCAGTCCTATAGGCTCCGCCATGAATCCAGACCAGAACAGGGCGTTTAAGCAAGTCGATATTCGGTGTGCAGACGTTTAAGAAAAGGCAGTTTTCATCCCAGCGCACAGGAACGCTATCGGTCATGCCGCCGCTGGGGATTTGAGGCGCCGCCGGACCGAATCGAGTTGCATCGAGGATATCCTGCCATTGCTGCACCGGCATGGCGCGCTGGAACCGAAGGGGCCCGATGGGCGCAGCAGCATAGGGAATACCATTAAACTGGAACGCCCCGTTTTTCTCTCGGCCGAGGACGGCACCCGCCATTGTATGCACGATAGGTGAGGATGATTTCGGTGTTGGCATGGCTTCTCTTCTTATGGTTTTGTTTGCATTCGTGTGCTTGGGGTGTGTTGCTGTGTTCAATTAAATTTACTGATGTCTTAGGGATTTTACCACCTTGTGGTGATTGATTGTAAACCCTGCGAGGCCTGGAATATGTCAAGCTGATGCCGGCTTCTTTGCTGTACCAGGGCTTTTGTTCGATGGGTGGGGAAGTTGCCAGGTTGAAATGATGGTTCTGCGCTTGATCGATTCATCGATGCCGGTCGGGCTTGATCGCCCTGGTGCAAGGCTGACAGTGGCGTGGGTCGCTGCGCTGTGCTGGAGGGTCCCGAGGATAGAGTCAAGGTTCGGGGTAAGGGCGATCAAACCAGAAAATGGCCGGCATGGGCTAAAACTGTGGGCGGGAATAATAGACCGTGTGCAACGAGGTTCGATTGCAATGTACTGTTCCGCTGAAATGGTGGATGATGGCGTAATTGCTCCAGCAGATCTCTTGGAGGTTATTAGGGCGAC
>JAPKEK010000309.1 GCA_028822125.1 Pseudomonadales bacterium
TCATCTTTGTGAATGAAATCGATGAGTTGCTGAGCGGCTATGGAAGGATCCTTGCTGATTTTCTTTTTTAGTGTCAGAGCCAAGCCATCGAGTGTTGTAAGGTAGGCATCTACATTAAGATCAGTCTGAATTTCCGCTGCGATGAGCAGTGCGGCTCTTTCCAGAGAGATCTGATCATCTCGCAACTGGGCGATTTCTTGTAGGGTGCGCTGAGCCGAGGTCATCTAATTACTTTACAAGAATATGAGAGGCATGACACACATTTTACTATCTCATGGGTGACGTCGCGATTGAGGTCAGGCCAGGTATGAGCGAATAAATTGAACAAAAAAAATGTAGAACTGCCCGCCTAATATGGCCTTTTCCGCAGGATGTGATGTTGCCAGAGACCCGCTCAGTGGCTATTGACCCAGGGCAAAGATTTCCTCTGTTTTTTTTCGAATCAGGGCCAGTTTAGGTAGATGTACTTTTAAATGATTCTTGTATTTAAGGCCGCTGCCAATGGCAGATACAGAAATTGGTTTTCTGACCTGGGTGGCGCTGGGGGTCAGCACTGCTCGATTAGAAGTTTCGGGCGTAAAGCAGGCTGGTTCTGAGTCCAACTGGCAATAATCAAGCAGAGACTGGATACTGATGCTTGGCTCTTTTGCCAATCGCTCATAGGACATATTGTAGATGGCATCGGGGAAAAGGTTTTGCCAGTGTTGCATTAATGTTATATAGCCCTGCCAGTAAAAGATGATGCCCTCGAAAGAGTAACTGTATTCATGGCCTTCACTGAAAAATTGACGGAAAACGGATACCCCGTTGTCTAAAGGGTCTCGAACAATGTTAATGATTTTGGCCTGCGGGAATAGGGTTTTGATTAGACCAATATGCAGGAAGTTATTAGGATTTTTGTCGATAAAGTACGGACTGGGTGCATGGCGATAGATGGCCGTTTTGGTTAAATATTTATTTGCATAGGCGTTGGCTTTGTTGGTGGAGAGATTGCTCAATCCCTTGGCATAGCTACCCTTATTTTCCAGTTCGATGGAGATATCTCCCAGGAAAAGCAGTTCATCAGTCGATTCGACCCGTGAATGATTTGCCAGGATTTGTTCTACCAGTGTGCTTCCTGAGCGCGGCATGCCGATGATGAAAATGGGTGTATCCTGGTCATTAGAACTGGTTCTTTTCGATGGTTTGAAATCACCTATCAGTGCCTTGATGAGTTGCTGGTATAGATCCCCCCTAAATGGACGATGCTGGGCAATGATGTTGTTGCCTTGCTGAAGCGCGCTAAAAGCTGCATCTGTGTTTCCCTGCTGATCTTTTGCTTGGGCCAGGCTGAGTAATAATAGGCCCCTGTAACCGGGTGGCATCGCCTCGTCTTTAAGACGCCTGGCAATATCACTGACATCTTCAGGTTGGAACTCATAGCTTTTGAGATTGGCCAGGCTCCAGTAGCCGATAGCCGAAATTTTGTCATCGTTCATGCGGGTTAATTGAATATATTTTTCCGCAGACTGCTGGCTTTTCCCTTTTGCTTTAAGGGTATGCCCGTAATTAAGTGTGACAACATGATTAACCTCGTCTGCTTGGCTGCACAGATGAAAGTGCTCAAGAGCAGAATCGACCTGTCCGGTTTTAAGTAACATCATGGCTAATCGTAATCGAATTGTAGCTTCCTGGCTTTGTTCGAGCATTAATTGCAGGCCTTGAATTGCTGCGGCATAGTCTTTTGAGGATTCCAGAGCTGCTATTTTTTTTAGATCTAACGCCATGTATTTATCCATGCTGGGATGTCGTTTCTGTTATTCAAGGTCTTTGACTTTGACGTGATGTGCGGTAGTTTAAAATAAACCCACGCGGAAAAGGTGATTTTCTGCGCATCTGACCTTTTTTCCAAACGGCATAGTGTAACGGTTGCAGTAAAGTCCGGTCTTTTCCAGTCATTGCAGAGAGGCAGGGCCGCGCGTTAGCAGGGTTGTGTCAACCTGACCCGTAAACCGTTGCAAGCATCGTTTTGAGGAATTCCCTGATATGATCAGGGCAAACCTGAGTCAAATTCTGTGAGCTAAAGAGGCAGAAAAATTATGAGTATCACAATTTATCATGTCAGCGGAACTCGCTCTATGCGAGTGATCTGGTTGTGCCATGAATTAGACATTCCCTGCAAGATAGAGATCATTGACTTTGCCAAGAAATTTCGTGCATCGCCAGAGTGGCGGGCAAAATCTCCGACGGGGAAAGTACCCGCGATGGATGATGGAGCGTTAACCATGTTTGAGTCTGGTGCCATGGTACAGTACCTGTTGGATCGTTATGGCAATGGCTTATTGCAACCCGAATCAGGTACCCGTTCGGGTGCTTTGTATCTGCAGTGGTGCTGGTTTGCGGAGGCAACCTTTGCCCGACCACTGGGTGATATTGCACAGCACACTCTAGTCCGGGAGGAAAAAGACCGAATCGTGGCAGTCGTCGCTGATGGCCAGCAGCGGGCAAGGGTTTGTCTCGAAGCGATTGAAGCGGCGGTGCTGGATAGCCATTATCTGCTGGAGCGGTTTACAGGGGCAGATATCATGATGGGTTATTCTCTTATGCTGGCCGAAAAATTTGGCTTGATAACAGAAGATCTACCAGCTACTAAGTCTTATTTTGCTCGACTAAAGGATCGTCGCGGCTATCAGTATGCGGTTAGTGTTTAGTTCCTGCAGGATGATAGGGATAACCAGATGGCCAGGTCAAAAGCTGCTTCTTGGCCTAAAGCGAGGCCATAGAAATATAGCCGTGCTATGGCTGTTGGGATTTGAGTTGCTGTTTAGTTTTTCGGTTTTCCTGCTGATGGACTTTCGCCTCAGAACCGATATGAGCCTGACCTCTGGCGTTGGCCAGTTGCACCTGCTTTTCTCGTTCAAGGAATCGTGCTCTTTGTGCCTGGGTGGTTTTTGAGATACAGTGAGGGCACGAAACGCCCTTTACATAATCTGTACTGCGCAAGTCCGCTTCATTCAGTGGCAGGCGGCAGGCGTGACACTGTTGGTAGCCGCCGGGTTGGAGGCGATGATTGACAGCGACGCGTTCATCAAAAACAAAACATTCTCCCTGCCAGAGAGATTCGCTATCAGGAATATCTTCAAGGTACTGGAGAATTCCACCATCCAGGTGATAAACAGCTTCAAAGCCCAATGAATTCAAATAAGCTGTTGATTTCTCGCAACGAATCCCGCCCGTGCAAAACATAGCGATTTTCTTGTGTATTTTTGGATCAAGCTCGGTCTTGGCAAATTCCGGGAATTCTCTGAAAGAAGCTGTGTTGGGATTGATGGCGTTTTGAAAGGTTCCTATCTGTACTTCATAGTCATTCCTGGCATCTACCAGGGTGACGTCGGGAGATTGTACTAATTGGTTCCAGTCCTCGGGTTTAACATAAGTTCCCGCCTGGCTTCCTGGATCCAGATCAGGTTGCCCGAGGGTGACAATCTCTTCTTTTAACTTTACTTTGGCCCTGAGAAAAGGCATGTTTTTGCTGTAGGAATCTTTGTATTTGAGGTGCTTGAACCTGATATCCTGATGAAGCCAGTCATGCAGAGCATCAATGCTTTCGCGCTGGCCTGCAACTGTTGCATTTAAACCTTCAGTTGCCACTAGCACGGTTCCTTTTAGCTGATTTTCGAGCATGAATTTGATACACGCTTTTTGCAGTTTTACTGGCTCATCGATTTTCACGAAATGATAGAAGGATGTTATGACGAATAGTACTGCTTCGTTTTGGACCATTGAGCGAACTACCTTCTCAGAGATTGATAAGGATGGCCTGAACAGTGCCATCTGGGAAAACAGCGCAGGCGCCATAAGGGTCAAGCCAGGTTGGAATCGTTGACTGATAAATCGCGGTTTAGTTACCACCGCCTTTCGGAATCTATAGCCTAGCCTTGAGATAATCTGGACCCTATTATCGCTGGATTTGCTGTGTTTTGGCAGCATAATTGTTTAATAGTTCGTTTTTAACGATTAATCCGCTCAAGACGAAACAGATTTCCCGGTGTTATACTGCCTTACAATTGTTTATTTGGAGAATTTCATGCCACTCAATCCCGATAGCGTAGGTACTCGTGGGACACCCGTGCGGCGCAGTTGGTCTGGTAAAGATGCGTTGCTATATGCGGTGGGTATAGGTGCGGGAACCCAAGAGCTGCAATACGCGACAGAAAATACCAAGGATATCCAACAGCAGGTCTTTCCGACCTTTGCGGTCATAATTGGTGGAGGAGGCGTTCCCATGAAAGCGGCGGGGTCCTTTAATCCAGCTATGATGGTTCATGGTGGGCAAGGCATTGAATTACTGGCAGAGATACCCGTTCAGGGTGAGATTGAAAGCACCGGTGAAATTGTTGGTGTGTATGA
>JAPKEK010000310.1 GCA_028822125.1 Pseudomonadales bacterium
CCAGGGCCGATTCACCCCAGGCCTGATTTATGATTGAATAAGCAAAACAATGCGGCACATATTATGAAATATCTGAAATGTTTTATTGTTTCCCTGGCCGTCATGTCGATCTCTGCATGCAGCTGGTTCGGTGGCAAATCGTGTGATAGCGGGCTTGATCCCACCTGCGACACAACAGGTACCACCAATACCTACCAACTGCAGCCCAGATGGTACTGCCAGGGTCATATTGCAACACGCGACTGGTCGTGCAGTCACGATGCCTTTGCAGCAGGAAAGCCTGTCGGGCAATTCGCCCGAGTAGCAGCGACTCACTCATTCAAGCTTGAAACGCCGCCGCTATCCGCTAAAAAGGCCAAAACTGCCGCTAGCTTCAGTGTCAGTGCGTCGGCTAGCGCTGCTAGCCAAGCAAAGCAGGTCTTCGCGCAGCCCGCCAGCAAAACAAGTACTGGAGCTGCGGCAGGCCAATTGCCAGCGGGTTCAACCGAATTACCCTCTACCTCTACCTCTACCTCTACCTTAGCCATGAGTGAAACAGAAGCGACTTCAGCACCCATTGAAGAAAATGAAATTGCAGATATTTTCCAAACTGATACCAGTGAGACCCAAAGGCCGCTATCAGGGGATGCGACCTATGATCGATTCAACGACCTGCCCAGCGATAATTTCGCCATCCAATTGCTGGCCAGTAAAACCCTGAAAGCAATCAAAGAATTAGCAGCACGCGTTGATTTATCAAATCCCACCATTCTAAAAATTGAACTATTTGCCAATCCTCTATTTGTACTCATACTTGATACTTTTAATAGCTACCAGCTGGCGCAGGAAACCAAACAAGCATGGACCGAAAAGCATGGAAACCTAGTCGACCCATGGATACGAACCGTTGGCTCCCTGCAGGAGTCAATGCTACCCATTGGTTCTTCGAATTAAATTGGCGACCGAGCATCCAGCTAGAAAGCTTCCCAGTGTCGATCGGATATTGCAGGATGCCCAGGCGACAAAACTGATCGATACCTATGGCCGCAAGGCATTAACAGCCGTCGTCCGCATACTACTGAAAAACTGGCGGGACAATATCAGCGACCAGAACAAGGATCCACCGACGCATTCGGTCCTGCTAAAACAGGCCGCAGATTATCTTACCGGGCGTAATTATGGTCTTAGACGCCTCATCAATCTGACCGGCACAGTGATTCATACCAACCTGGGCAGAGCCGCATTACCCGACGCTGCAATTAAAGCAATGCTAACAGTGGCGACAAACCCTACGGACCTGGAATTTGATCTGAGCACAGGGCAGCGCGGTGATCGCGACAGCCACATCGAATCTCTGATTACGGAGATTACCGGCGCCGAGGCTGCAACTGTCGTTAACAATAATGCTGCAGCTGTCATGTTAGTCCTCAATACGCTGGCCTTCGGCAGGCAGGTGCCCGTATCCAGAGGAGAACTGGTGGAAATTGGCGGGTCCTTTCGGGTTCCGGAAATCATGTCACGATCAGGCTGTAAACTGGTTGAAGTGGGTTCTACAAACCGCACCCATAGCGGGGATTTCAAGCAGGCTATCAACGCTGATACGGCCCTGCTAATGAAGGTTCATACCAGCAATTACCAGATCCAGGGCTACACCACGGGCGTGTCTGATAAGGCCCTGGCTAAACTCGCCAGTGAGCATAACATCCCCCTTATGACCGATCTGGGCAGTGGCACCCTGGTTGACCTGAGACGATACAACCTCCCGTATGAGCCTACCGTCCAGGAAGCTGTCGAAAACGGCGCGCATATCATAACCTTCAGCGGTGACAAATTACTTGGTGGGCCACAGGCAGGCCTGATTGTAGGAAATCGGTCGCTAGTGGACAAAATAAAAGCCAACCCAATGAAACGCGCACTGCGGGTCGATAAAATGACGCTAGCAGCCTTGTGTGAAGTGCTAAAACTGTATCGTGACCCTGATCAGCTCAGTGATAACCTGCCGACCCTGCGAGTACTTTCAAGGAATAGCCCTGACATAGAGGTAATGGCAGATCGACTCCTACCAGCGTTCCTTCAGCAGTTGACCGGCCATGACTATGCAGTGCGCAAAGTACAACTTAAAAGCCAGATAGGCAGTGGCTCGCTTCCCCTGGACCTGTTGGCCAGTTGGGGACTCTGCATTTCTGCAGGACGAGGCAAGGGCTCTGATCAAAAGCTGCGAACCCTCGCTGATGCTTTCCGTAGTTTACCCATCCCTGTGCTGGGCAGAATTCATAGCGGGAGCCTGTATTTCGACCTCAGGACAGTGTTTGATCCTGGAGAAATCTGTGAGCAGTTAGGCCATCTGAAGTTATGATCATAGCCACTGCAGGTCACGTTGACCATGGCAAAACACAGCTGGTCAAGGCCCTGACCGGTATTAACACCGACAGACTGTCTGAAGAAGTAAGCAGAGGGTTGACCATCGAACTGGGATTTGCCTACAAGAATTTTGGCAGCTATCGCCTCGGCTTTGTAGATGTCCCAGGCCATATTCGCTTCATCCACAACATGCTGGCAGGCGTGGGTGCGGTAGACTTTGCACTGCTGGTAATAGCTGCTGATGATGGCCCCATGCCCCAAACCATTGAACACCTTGCCATCATCAATGAACTCGGTATCAGCCGCGGCGCTATTGCGCTGACAAAGGTTGATCGTGTTTCCAAAAGCAGAATATCAGAAGTAAAAGAGCAGATTCGGGATCTGATCTCAGGCACATTCCTGGAACAGGCTAGGATCCTGCCCTGTTCCGGCCTCAGCCTCGAAGGCATAGACAGCCTTCAAACACATCTTACTGAAACCGCTGAAACGCTGCAGTCGAAAACCAGGACGGGTCACTTTCGACTGGCGATAGATCGTATTTTTACCGTCAAGGGAGCCGGCCTGGTGGTAACGGGTGCCATTATCAGTGGCTCTGTTAGTACTGGCGAAGAATTGACTCTATTACCACAGAATAAGCGGGTCAGAGTTCGCCAGATACATCGCCAGAATATAAAAAGCGAATACGCTCAGGTAGGCGACCGCTGCGCCCTGAACCTGGCCTCGGTCAACCTTTCCAGACAGGATATACATCGGGGGGACTGGCTCACCAGCAACCCATCAATCAACGGATCGCAGCGCATCGATATGCATCTTCATGTGCTCAAGGGAGAAAGTGCAGCACTGAAACACTGGACACCCGTACATATCCACAGCGCAGCAAAACATACGCTGGGTCGTGTCGCCACCCTGCAAGGTCCCAGTATCGCACCAGGCCAGGCGGGCTTAGTACAGTTGGTTTCAGATGAGCCGCTGTTCCTATGCTCTGATGATCGGTTGATTTTACGTGATCAGGGTGCCAACCGAACCATTGCCGGCGGCCTGGTCATTGGTGTGGACTCACCCAGGCGAGGCCGAAACGCGCCCCACAGAGTCGCGAATCTAAATAAACAGATCAAGACAGACACACTGACGGACAAAATTGCAGCGGCTCTGGAGCGTGTTGAACACGGGATATTGTTCGCGCAACTGGAAGCCCAATTGAATATACCCATTGCCGACTTAAGGCTTCTGGTAAAGGAAAAGCCGGACTGGAAAGTGATCAACCAGACCATCATTACACAACAGCAGATACGGGTACTGAGTCAGAACCTGATAGCCCAGCTCAACCAATGGCACGACCAACACCCCAACCAGCCTGGCATCGAGATAAGCCGGGCCACTGACTTTCTGCCCAGACAGATCCGCTTTTTTGCCACTGACCTGGTGGACCAACTGGTCAAACAGGATCTCCTGAAAAAGAACGGCGCTATCCTGTCAGCTAAGGGTTTCAATGCTCGTTTGTCGGAACCGGCCCAGAGCGCTTTGGACAAGGTTCTGCCGCTGATATCGGCAAACTCGAGTAAGCCTCCCGTCCTGCATGATCTTGCCAAAGCTACCCAGATCGCGCCAAGGCAGCTTGAACAGAATTTGATGGAGTGTGTTAAAGCTGGGAGTTTAGTACGCCCCGTGGCTAATCGTTTCTACCAACCTGAAGCGGTAGATGCATTAAAGGATCTCATTACTGACACATTTAATGATCAAGCTTTTACAGTTCAGGAATATCGAGATGTGGCTGGGATTGGCAGAAACCTGGCTATTGAATTACTGGAGTACTTTGACAGGCAGGGCTATACCCGAAGAAACGGTAACTATCGACACGCGTTACTGCCAAAAAGTTGAACTTTATCACTCTCCACCTTAACCAGTCGCAAGCTCGGTAATGGTTTTGGTCACCCCAAAATTAAAGCCTTTCCCCCTCCCGGCAACGGACACCAGTAACAATTAAGCTTTGTACGACCGTTCTTCAATGCTATAACATTAAAAACCAAGCACTGGACACGGTTATCAA
>JAPKEK010000311.1 GCA_028822125.1 Pseudomonadales bacterium
AAGGCCGATTGGCGAGTGTTGTCGTTAATGCCTCGCGTAGTTTCATTGATGAGCGAACAGATGAAAAGACCGATTCATCCACGGCAAGAATAGGGCAGATACTGAACAGGAAAGAGACCATGCAGGAGATCACCACGACAGTCTGGACCGCTGTGGTGGCATCCATACCCTGGTCTTTTAGTAGATCAACACCGGCTAGCCAGAGTACCCCAAAGGCCATAATGATGGGGCCGCCAATGGCAGCTCTGAGCCTGGACAGTTCGACGCGTTGATGTTCGGTTTTTGCGATCTCCGGGATCAATGCCAGGTAAGGCGCGACATAGATTGTGAAAAAGATGTAATACAGGGCAAGCATCACGGTCAGATAGACAAACACACTGAAGCTGCCAGGCTCACCCGGGGGGAAAAAAATGAGACCAGGGATTACGCACATGGGCACAATGCCAACGATGAGGAAAATGCGCCGGCGGCCTAGTTTAGAGGCAGACCGATCCGAGTAGTGACCAACAAAGGGATCGGCCAGGGAATCGACCACGCCGCCGATAATCCGGGCCAGGCCGTACGCGGTTAGAACGCCGAGAAAAATCTCTTCGCTGACCAGTGCCCGCAGGCCAGCGCCTTCTGGCGGCAGGTAAAAATAAATACCGATTGATACAACAACCGAGCCTGTTATCTGCCAGCCCGGCGTTCCGATAGAGAACAGCACTACTTGACGGAAAGTAAGATGCCCAGCATCAGCCTGTAGACTCATTTGACACAACCTCTCACCTGGCCATCGAGTTTGATTTATAACATATTTGTTGATGTGGGCTGAGTAGCCACCGACAAATGATAGGCTGAGTTGTGTATGTGTTTGTCACACCGCGGATTAAGATATCACCTGAAGTTACTAATTAGGGTGACTGCTGAATGACTGGATTCCTGAACCCTATTTAAGTTTCCCGTTCCATTTACTAACCCTATATCCGGTTACAGTGCTGTAATGCCCCCATCGACCACGAACTCGCAGCCCGTTGAATAAGCGCTTTCATCACTTGCCAGGAAGAGCGCTAACTGGGCTACTTCGTCGGCCTGGGCAATGCGGCCAAGGGGTACTCTACTGGTCATTTTATCAACATTGGGCCCCAGTTCTTGGGCCATGGGCGTTTCGATCAGGCCAGGATGGATTGAATTGACTCTCACGCCCTTGCGCGCTAGTTCAACAGCAGCAGTTTTTGTCATTCCCCTGACCGCCCATTTGGAAGCACCATAGGAAAATGCACCTACCGCTGCCCTGAGTCCGGCTATTGAGGAAATATTGACTATAGAACCGCCGCCACTTTCAATCATCGGCCCAGCCACGGTGCGCATTCCCAGAAACACGCCATTGCAGTTGATATTCATTACCAAATTGAATTCATCTGTGGTTGTTGTCACCAGGCGGTTTGCCCGGAATATACCGGCGTTGTTGATGAGCACATCAATGCCCTTTTCGAGGCTTATTATTTCCTCAATCAGCGTCTGCCATCCCGCTTCGTCGCAGACATCGAGTCGTCTGTACTGGCAGTTGAGTTCTGCTGCTACGGCTTCACCATCCGAATCGAGCAGGTCGCAGATCCATACTTTAGCGCCTTCACCAGCAAACAGCCTGGCTTCAGCTGCGCCCTGTCCTCTGGCACCGCCTGTTATCAGGCAGGTTTTTCCGTCTAGTCGGTTCATGGTCTTCCCAATTGGTTGATCTCTTCCATCTTACACAATTCTTTGGCTTTAGAGCCTGTCGGTGATCTATAGCGGCCAGAATCAGGTGTTTATAGGGAAAGGTTAATACAGATGCTTTTGGTTCATCATGAAGCCGCCTGATGATTTCAAGCCGTTGTCAGGGCGAGATATCGCAAGAACCCGGTTGGGGTGCTGTGTTGATTGCCGGATGCAGCTGTGCTGGCTCAGCAACCGGCGTTATTAGCGGGCTGATCGTCGCAGGGTAAAGCCAGGGTAGTGGTTATCCTGCTCTGTTTCGCAATGCTCACGGTATTGCGGGAAACCGCCGACATAGGGCATGAAAATTCGTGGTTTGTCCGGAATATTGGCTCCCAGGTACCATGAGTTACAGGTCGGTGCAGTAAACATGCTGTCCTTTGCTACATCGTTGACGTGACTGATCCAGGTCAGTTCTGAGCTTGCGCTGGGTTCGATCTGGCTAATTCCATTTTCTTTTAAATAGACAATACATTTGGATATCCAGTTAATATGCTGCTCGATGGCGACCAGCATATTACACAGGACAGAAGGACTGCCTGGCCCGGTAACGGTGAACAGATTTGGAAATCCATTCATTTGCAAACCCAGGTAGGCAACGGGGCCAAATTGCCATTTTTCCTGCAAAGTCTGGCCATTTCGGCCGGTGATATTTGCATTTAGCAATGCGCCGGTCATCGCATCAAAACCTGTAGCATAGATGAGAACATCGAGTTCATGGTGATCTATTGTGGTCTGCACTCCAGTTGAGTCGATGGCCCTAATCGGGGTTTCCTGTACATCAACTAATAAAACATTGTCTCTATTGAAGGTGTCATAGTAATCACGATCCAAAACCTGTCGTTTACAACCCAGGCCATAATCTTTCGGTAGCAGCTTTTCTGCAACCTGCGGATCTTTAACTCGGCGCTTAATGTTATGGCGAAACAGATCATTGGCTATTTCATTGGCTTCAAGATCATTGTAGATATCGGCGAAACCCAGTATTGATTCAAGGCCCTGCTGGTCCAGCTGTTGTTGGCGCTGTTCAGGCATTAACGACTTTATATCGATGGTCTGCCTGGACTGGCTGATGCGATTAAGGCCTGGTTTCACACTCTTTATGGGCCGGAAAGTGGAGACGCCGCCACGGTTATTCTGCTGCATTGCCCGTATTTGACGATAGTTTTCCTTGAATTCATCTTGAACGGCTTTTCGCATTCGCTTACGGTTTGCCGGGACGGTATAGACCGGGGTTCTCTGGAATACCGTTAAGTGTTGGGCTTGCCTTGCCAGTTCAGGAATGGCTTGCACACCAGATGAACCCGTACCGATGATACCGACTTTTTTACCGCTGAGATCAACCGGATCCTTTGGCCAGAGTCCAGTATGGTAGGTTTCTCCCTGAAAAAGCTCGGCGCCACTTATATTCGGTGTATTCGGCACTGATAGGCAGCCTGTTGCCATGATGCAATAGGTTGCGTGGTAGCTGGTGCCGGTGTCCGTATCGACTTGCCATTGGTTGCTGTGTTCCAGGTAAGTCACTGCGGTGGCCCGGGTGTTGAAGCGAATGCTGCGGCGAAGATCGAATCGATCAGCGATATGGTTGGCATACTTGAGTATGTCTGGCTGGGCAGAAAATACCTCAGGCCAGTCCCATTCCTGCTCTAAATCAGGGGAAAACCCAAAAGAGTATTCGAGGCTGGGCACATCGCAGCGAGAGCCAGGATAACGATTCCAGTACCAGGTTCCACCGACGTTGGTTCCGGCCTCAAGTACCTGAACTTGCAGGCCCAGTTTTCTCAGGCAATAGATCGTATACATGCCGGCAAAGCCGGCGCCAATTACCAGTACGTCAGGTTTAACGGACATGGGCTGAAATCCTATTTGTTATCAAAGCGCTTTTTACATAGCGCAGTAATCTCTACTGATAGTAATGGTGTTGGCGTGCTGCTGTCCAGCAGGGGACTTACAATAGATTTTAAGCTGACATACAGAATTCGGCATCCAGACAGACTGCGCGCTGCAGGCAGGCCCATGCACAGGGTTGTTTCCTGCTCAGTTTTACCGAGCCGGTGTTAATTTTTAGGATATAGGGTGGCTGCTATTTGATTGCTGCCTGGGCAGTCCTAGCAGGTTTATCAAGGCCTGTAATAATGCTTAAAACAGGCCCTGGATCTCACCTTCATGATCCGGGCTAAAAGCATTGGCTGCAGGGCTTTTTGGCAGTCCCGGCATGGTCATGATATCGCCGCAGACGATGACGATAAATCCAGCACCATTGGCCAGTCTGACCTCGCAGATTCGCGGCAATAAAATCATGGTCGATTTTGGCCTTGTGGTGTCCGTAGCTTAAGAGAGTCCCTGGGAATTCCCAGCTGGTCACCAATGACTGCAATATTCTTCATATTAGCTGAGTGAGCGATATCTACATCGGGAAGTGACATATTGAAGCTGTCCTTTGCTGGCCTGGGGATTAGTGCTGAACGTGGTAAATGAGTTGTCGCTTAAGCTATGAGCATGGTCTTGCTGAGTGTCAATTCAGCTTTTAATTGTTATAAGGTTTGTGCTGCAAGTCGCCTATCATTAAAGCAGCAGATTCGCGCTTTTTTCGGCTATTTGCACACGCTGGACAACTGCTGATAGTGCGTATATAAGCATTGAGTTCTTTA
>JAPKEK010000312.1 GCA_028822125.1 Pseudomonadales bacterium
ACCGTTGGGCTCGACATACGAACGCGCAACGAGCTCGTTACCCATGTACACCAACTGACCACTAGTGAGAACATTACGGTCCTGTGGGCATCTCATCTCGTTGACGAGATTCGCGAAACGGATGACCTGGTAGTACTGAACAAGGGACAGGTGCGCAGCGCTGGTCCAGTGACCCAACTATTGCAACAATATGCTTGTCCCACTGTGCTATCACTGTTCGAACGCCTGACTTGCGCCAACCAGAGCTTCGCTGACTAGCGCCGTGATAACGGATTCTCGACACCCTTATACAGTTGCGCTTGCAGCCATTATCTGGCGAGAGTCGCTTCGCTTTATTCACCAGCGGACTCGATTTATCGCAGCCCTCGTCCGGCCCCTGATCTGGCTTCTGGTATTCGCCGCTGGCTTTCGCAGCATCCTTGGTGTATCGATTACACCTCCCTATGAAACCTACATCACCTATGAAACCTACATCGTTCCCGGTCTGATCGCCATGATCCAGCTGTTCAATGGTATGCAGAGCTCGCTGGCACTGGTTTATGACCGGGAAATGGGCAGCATGCGCCTGCTGCTGACGAGCCCCCTGCCCCGCAGTTACCTGTTATTGGCTAAACTGACAGCTGGAACTATGATCTCAATATTTCAGGTATACGCTTTCCTGCTGATCGCCGAACTTACAGTAATCGACATTCCGGCCGCAGGGTGGTTTGCGCTGGCTCCAGCATTGATCGTGAGCGGACTGATGCTCGGGGCTATTGGCCTTGCCTTGTCGGCAACGATTCGGCAGTTGGAAAACTTCGCAGGAATAATGAATTTTGTTATTTTTCCGATGTTTTTTCTGTCATCAGCACTATACCCGCTGTGGCGTATGCGGGAGTCGAGCGAGTTTATTTTTTGGATCTGCACGGCCAACCCATTCACTTACGCTGTCGAGCTATTGCGCCACGCGCTTTACCTAAAGCTAGATACACAGGCATTGATAATCACAACCAGCTGTCTGGTGCTGATTTTTACATTCGCTGCGTGGCGCTACAATGCACCACAGATAGCATCCCGCCAGAAAACGAGGGGGATTTCCAAGAAAAACTGATGGATATCGACTCTGACCCAGGGCACAGCGCACGGGGCCAACGTAGCGTGAGAGGAGAATCAATGCGCCGAAAGTCACACATGTTTGCGGCCGCAACCCTGGCCACTGTGCTTTTTCTTGCAAACGCTGGCCTTGTTCTTGCGAAAAATACGGGGCTTCGTTTCGTGGCTAACGAGAAGAGCAGTACCATCACAGTGCTAGACAGCAATGACGAGATAATTCGAACATTCCCTTCATGCGCCCGACCCCGTGGGATGCACTTTACCGCGAGCCGCGAGGCGTTTTTGGTTGGTTGTGCTGACGATGACGTTATCGCAATCTATGACATAGCAACACAAGAGCTTGTAGGGCGAATACGCAATGTCGCTGCACCCGAGACCTTCGACTTACACCCCAATGGTATTCATCTGTATGTTTCCAACGAAGAGGACGCTGCAGTCTCAGTGTATGACATAGGTACCGGCCAGTTTTTAGGCGAGTTTTTGACCGGCGAAGAACCTGAAGGAGTCCAGGTTACCTCGGACGGGAAACTGGTTTTCGTCGCTTCCGAGGCTGCTGACCTGGTACACGTCATTGATGTGAACGCCGGTACCGTAATAAAGGACATCCTGGTCGATACACGTCCGCGACGCTTCGCGTTGACACCAGATGAACAGGAGCTCTGGGTATCTGCTGAACTGGCGGGTATGGTCAATATTATCGATGTCACTTCACTCAAACTCACGGGAGATATTGCATTTCTACCTACCGGCTTTCGTAAAGAACAGGTTACCCCGGTAGACCTTTTGATTACGCGAGATGGGTCACGGGCCTACGTTGCACTTGGCAGGGCCAACCACGTAGCAGTAGTGGATGTGGCGTCGCGAAAAGTCATCGAGTACATACTTGTGGGCCGACGTGCCTGGGGGCTCAGCCTGACCCATGACGAGAAAAAACTCTATGTGGCCAATGGCCTGTCCGATGATATATCGATTATCGACACAACTAATCTTAAGGTAATTAAATCTATCCCCGTAGGTCGGGTGCCCTATGGAATCCTGATTGATGACTATTAAGCCTGGGCACATCGTACTGGTGCCAATGCTTGCACTCTGGTTGGGTGCCAGCGCAGTTTCGGCTACAGCTGCAACACAAGACTTTCAGTTTATCTACCTTTATCGCGACGATGACAGCACTTATCAAAGGCACCGGGCGTACACCGGCCTCGTGCTACGCAACCAGCAACGGCCCTTACAGGGGGTCAAAACAGCCCTGCGCGAGAGCAGAGTCAAAGGCAGGCGATTGGGGCTTCGATTTACCCTTAAAGAACAGGCGTTAAACCCTGGCGAGTCGGCAGTCGATGCGATCCATACTTCACTTGTTGATACCGGAGCCACTGTCTTTATTGCCGACCTGCCGCTACCTGAAGTTTTAGAAATCGGACAGTCGTTGAAAGATCAACCAATAATTGTGCTCAATGCCCGACATGCTGATGACATACTGCGTGGGTCAGCATGCTCGCCAACGCTTTTTCATACTATGCCCAGCCATGCCATGTTGATGGATGCGCTGGCGCAATTTCTTTCAAGTAAAAACTGGAAAAGGGTCCTGATACTCCAAGGAGACGCACCGAATGATCAACTACTGGCCGATACCTTTGCCAAGGCGGCGGCCAAGTTCCGCCTTAAACAAGTTGATTGGCGCTCATTTGTGCTGAGCAATGACCCGCGCATTCGCGAGAAGAACAACGTCGCCTTGATTACCAGTGGGGCACGCGTTGATGTAATCTTCCTCGCCGACTCGGTTGGTGAGTTTGGCCGCTACGTACCTTACCAAACCCAGAAACCTACTCTGATTGTTGGTTCGGAAGGATTGCGTGCGGGGGCCTGGCACTGGACCTGGGAACGGTATGGGGCACCACAGTTGAATCAGCGCTTCGATCGCGTTGCCAAACGCCGCATGACCGACACCGACTATGCCGGTTGGGCTGCGGTAAAAACCATTGTGGAAGCGATTACCCGAACCAGTTCTATCGAGCCCTTAGAAATCAAACGGTTTCTGGTGTCAAACGATATGACATTTGATGCCTATAAGGGGGCTCCGGGCAATTTTCGCCCGTGGGATCACCAATTGCGCCAGCCGTTATTGCTACACCTGCACAACGCTGTGGTCACGCGCGCACCCCTACCGGGATTCTTGCACCGATCCAATAACCTAGACACGCTGGGAATCGATTCAGCCGAGTCAAACTGTCGGATGTAACACCAGTTCTATGCATATCAACGAACGATAAACAACCCTGACAAAGCCAACATCATGGATCGAGAGACGAACAACGAGCTCGATGCAGCTTGGCGAGAAATCTGGGAAGATCTAGACATTCGCGCCACGATCCTGACCGGGGCAGGGGATAAATACTTCTGTGCAGGACATAACATCCAAGTAAACCCCGACGTTACAGATGAAGAGCGAGAGTTTTTACGCGCAGAAGGGGTGTTTTGGCCGCTCGCCGGGACGGGTAACGGCCAACGCCTAGGTGTGCATGGACAAATGGGAGATCACTTCCCAAGAATCTATAAACCCGTCATTGCAGCTGTAAACGGCTGGGCTGCAGGTGCTGGTTTCTACACACTGCTGTCAACGGCAGATATTCGAATCGCCTCAAAAGAAAACGCAAGATTCAAGTTCGCTTTGCTCTCCAACGGTTGGGTAGGTGGAGGACCAGGGGCAACATTGCTCACCAGGCAGATTAACTATGCAGATGCAATGCGCATACTTCTCACAGACGAGCCTTTTGACGCAGCAGAAGCCCTTCGCATTGGACTCGTAAACGAAGTTGTCCCGCATAACCAACTGATGGCTCGAGCCGAGGAAACCGCTGAGTTAATTGTTGCTAAGCCCCCACTCGCCACGCGCATGATGAAAGAGTTCGTCATACGGTTCGGCGACACCCCCACAGACGAAGCCTGGAGGGTACAAACACTGATGAACACATTGCTCACGCAACTGACCACAGACGGAGACGAAGGGAGATTGGCGTTCCAGGAAAAACGTAAACCCAATTTCACGGGAGGACTACGCAGGAAGGGAGAGGCATTCGAAGAACTGACTGCAGAGCAAAGGGAACGAATCGATTACCTGAAACGTACCGGTGGAGCTGGTTGATTCCTGTTCTCAACTGGCAATATCAATGTCCATTTAAAAAACTATTCAGCTGAGGTGTGTTGTGGCGGTCATAGAGTTCCATATAGATAAAAGGTTTTCATACGCAAACGGACATGAATTTGGCGAGGTAGGTGCTT